>JAHFQF010000001.1 GCA_023266435.1 Legionellales bacterium
TGTTCTTCTAAAGCCTCTTCTAATTCTTCTACAGGCTTACTGCGATATTGACAATCGGACAGCAAATTAGCAAGCGCTTCTTGCTCTTGGATCTCCGCTATCAATGCCGCTACATAGCGCTGGTGTGTCGCAATCGCATGCTCCCTATATAAAGCGCTAGCATACTGATTACATTCTGCAATACGAGAATCCAACACGGCAGTTTTTAATAATTGGTGCAACCGCGCTTGTCTGGACAAACACTCCTGACTCAAGCGAAAAATACGGTGACTAAAACCTTGTTCGTCTTCAAAAAAGCCAAAGCCCAACCAACGCTCATTGTAGTATTGGTCTGGCACACTTGCATTACTGGTATGTTCTAATAACAAAGAGGTCATAATGTCTGTCTATTTTGAAAACAATACCCCATGATACCAAAAGAGGCGTCATAAATCCAGTGTTTGAACGTCAGCTACCTTGATTTTTGGGCTGATTTTTTGCACCAAACTGGGTTTTAGCTGATGTGCGAACAATAAACACCCAAATAAGTTAGGTACGGAGATTAAAAATAGTAGAGCATCTGAGAACTGTAATACCGCTTGAAGGGACAGAATTCCGCCAATAGCGACCATACAACAAAAAAATAATTGATACAGCTTAGTGTGGTAAGCGCCAAAACCAAACAAATATTGCCAGCCAATTTGCCCATAATAAGACCAGGCTAAGATAGTGGTAAACCCAAATAGAAAAATGACTATAGACAGCGGATATAACAACCAAGGATAGTAATTTGCAAATGCTTGGCTGGTCAGGCGTACTCCTGCCTCTGTCGGTAATGCATGACCCGGCAAGATCAACGTCACTGTCAATAATAGAGCGGTTGTGCTGCAGACGATCATAGTCGCCAGAAACGGCTCCATCAAAGAAATAATCCCCTGATCGATAGGATCGGCTGTTTTAGCAGCACTGTGCGCAATCGCTGCAGAGCCTACACCAGCCTCATTTGTAAAAATAGCTCGTTGAAAACCGATGACCACAGCACCGAGCGCTCCCCCTGAAGCGCTTTTTACGCTCCACGCATCCTGCCAAATCAGGGCAAGCGCCTGAGGTAACAGGCGTATTTTCCAAAAAATAATGATGAAGGCTGTGAGTAAGTAAAAAATAATCATAAAGGGTACTAATTTTTCTGCCACGCGCCCAATGTTTTTAATTCCGCCTAAAATAACTAAGGCAACCACAAAAGCAATACTGCAACCAATACCAAATAATACGCCTCCAGACTCTAGATCCCAGTGCATAACAAAAGCTAATTGATGGCTAATTTGATTAGACTGAAAAGTGGCGCCTATGCCAAATGCGCAAATTAAAATACCCATGGCATAAAAACGACCTAAAAACCGACCTAGTTTGGGCCAATGATAGGCTTTCAATCCTTTCTCTAAAAAATACATGGGGCCACCAGCGACGGTGCCATTTGCCAATGTTTGACGATGCATCACACCTAACGCACACTCTGTCATTTTAATGGGCATGGCTAAAAATCCAGCCAGAATGATCCAAACCAACGTCCCTGGCCCGCCCACGGCAATCGCTACTGCAACACCACCGATACTCCCTAAGCCGACCGTGCCAGACAATGCAGTCGTGAGTGCTTGAAAATGAGACATGTCGCCTTTGGTATCTGACTTTGCCAATGATTTCTGCACAAGCAAGCGAAAGGCATGCGGCAATCCAAATACGTTAATCAATCTAAAATAGAGTGAAAAATAAATCCCCGTGGCCATAAAAAATAATACGATGAGGGGAAAAGGTGTGTCCCCTAATTGCACCGTATAAAATACATAATCCGACAGTCGTTCACTGATTATAGAAAATAGCACACTGCTACGTTGAATCATTGAAAGTATCGTTTCTAAAAACATACCAGGGCTGCCTGTAAGTGTTTAATATTAGGGGCCTGTGTAGTTGCTCAATCTACCAAACCCTCCGAGCTACTATACCTTTTGAATGATTACGCTTATCCTTCTAAGAGCGATAAGATGCGTTGTTTCATGCCGTCTGGATTTTTAATCAATACCACTGTACCTGCCTTAGGTAGCAATGTTGCTTCTAATCGAGATAACCAGAACCGCATTGCTGCGATCAGAGACATTTTTTTAAACTGAGATTGCTCTACTAACGTTAATGGCCGTAACAGCTCATAAGCTTGTAATAAAGCTTGCTGTTTTTTTCGGCTTAATTGCCCGTTTTCCTCATAACACCAGTCGTTGAGTACAATCACCAGATCATAAAGAAAAGTACCGTAACAAGCATAGTAAAAATCGATAATACCACTTAGCTCTCCCTTGTCAAAGAGGGCATTGTCTCGAAAGAGATCTGCATGAATCATGCCATGAGGCAACTCATGCCAAGGGATTTCCTCAAAACAGTTGTTTAGCTTTGTGAGTAACTCCTGCTCAGATACAGAGAGCTTAGGCAGGCAAGCTTGACTAGCCTGTGTACGCCAAGCCTCTCCCATGGGATCGGGAATGTGATCACTATACATACTTCCTTTGAGATGTAATCTTGCGAGGGCTGTGCCAATTTGACTGCAGTGTTTTGCCTGCACTCGTTGTAGCGTATTCCCTTTTAAGCATTCAATGATTGCGCAAGGTTTTCCCTGTATGCGATGTGAAACTAGCTGGCCAGCTTTATCTGATATCGGTTGCGCGCAAGTGACCCCTTGTATTTTAAGGTATTGAGTCAACCTTAGGTACCGCTCTACCATGTCTTGATCTAGGCTTTCATACACTGTCAAAATATAACGCCCTTGATCAGTAAAGAGCCAATAGTTACTGTTTGCAGTACCTGCGCGAATCCCAGCAAAAGATTGCACCGAGCCAAGAGAATAGTGCATCATGAGCTGATTTAGCGTTTTAGTATCAACTTCGGTATATACAGACATATATTATTAAGCTTTTATATAGTCGTCGCACTTGATTCTTAGGCATTGTTATCTGCGTCTACTCGCAATCCTTAGGTACTATGTTGTATCCAGTGGCTCGTGACTTGGCGCCCAGCCTAAATTAATCGCTTTGACTATAGGATCCTTTAGCTCACTATATACCGACAGCCTTGGAAAGGAAAACTTAATCATGGCAGTTAACCTGGTAGAAAAAAAATCTTTTATCTTGGTGGATGGTTCATCCTATTTATTTCGGGCTTATCATGCCATGCCTCCTTTGGTCAATGCAGAAGGCAAACCAACTGGCGCCATTTACGGGGTCATCAATATGCTGCGCAGATTGATCAAAGAAACACAGCCGCACCCTGTCACAGTCGTGTTTGATACTAAACAAAAGAATTTTCGACATGAGCTGTTTCCTGACTATAAAGCCAATCGCGCTGAGATGCCTGAGGACCTCGCGGAACAAATTGCACCATTACACCGCCTCATTCAAGCCATGGGATTACCCTTGGTCGCTGTGCCAGGTATAGAGGCAGATGATGTCATTGCCACCTTAGCCTTTGAGGCAAAAACTGCTGGATATCAAGTGGTTATTTCAACGGGGGATAAGGATTTTGCTCAGCTGGTTGGTGAAGACATTACTTTAGTAAACACCATGACCAATACCATCATGGACGAAGCCGCTGTTTTAGAAAAATTCGGTGTACAACCTAACCAAATCATTGATTACTTGGCTTTGGTTGGAGACTCAGTAGACAATGTCCCAGGCATTCCTAAAGTGGGTCCGAAAACAGCACAAAAGTGGCTGAATACGTATGGTTCGCTTGATAATCTCATTACACACCAACAAGAGCTGCCAGGGAAAGTGGGGGAAAACTTTAGAACCCATCTTTCTCAATTAGCACTTTCGAAGGCTCTGGTGACTATTCGGCATGATTTTCCGCTACCTGTTTCTTTTGCTGCACTACAACCAGCCCCGCCAGAAACCGATACGTTGATGACGCTTTTCAAACAACTGGGCTTTAATTCATGGTTAAAAGATTTGGATAGCCTTTCAGCAGCAGAACAAAAAGTCTCTGATCATCACTATGTGTGTATTACAGAAAAACAGCAATTACAAGACTGGATTGATAAGTTGCACAAAGCAGACTATATCGCTATCGACACGGAAACAACAGGATTGGATCCTTTTCAAGCAAGGTTAGTGGGCATTTCTTTGTCAGTACAACCCGGAGAAGCTGCTTATTTACCGATCGCTCATGATTATGAGGGAGCACCTCTGCAATTACCTTTTGGATTGGTATATGATTTATTACAGCCTATATTTGGCGACAAAACTAAGCGACTTATTGGGCATAATTTGAAGTTTGATTATCAAGTCCTCATGCAGGCAGGCTTTATATTGCCCGATCCTTTTTTTGACACCATGGTTGCGTCTTATGTATTAAATAGCGTATCCAGCCGACATGACTTAAAAAGCGTGGTCAAACAATATCTCAATGAAGAGATGTTGACGTACGAGTCCATCACCCAAACTGGAAATAAACAAGTCGGCTTTGAAAAAGTTGCGTTGACTGTGGCCACACAATACTCAGCGGCCGATGCTGACATGGCTCTACGATTGTATCATTATTTTTCACCGTTACTGACGGCTGACTCTGGTTTAAACCGCGTGTTTTATGAGATTGATATGCCACTAGTCCCCGTGTTGATCGACATGGAGCAAACTGGGATACAGATTGATTGTGATCTGCTAGCGACACAATCCACTTCCCTTGCACAAAAGCTTGAAAAACTAGAAGAACAAATCTTTTGCTTAGCAGGAGAGTCTTTTAACATCAACTCCCCCAAGCAACTACAAACTATTTTATATGAAAAGCTCAATCTCCCTATGCTGCAAAAGACTCCTACTGGACAACCTTCTACAGCCGAGCCGGTGTTAGCTGAGCTAGCCAAAAACTATGAATTACCGAAATTAATCTTGGAGTATCGCTCCTATCAAAAATTAAAGTCTACTTATACAGACAAATTACCATTACAGGTTAACGCTAAAACAAAGCGTGTTCATACTTCTTACCATCAAGCCATTACGGCAACAGGTAGGTTATCTTCTTCTGATCCGAATCTACAGAATATTCCCATTCGTACTGAAGAGGGCCGACAAATACGAAAAGCTTTCATTACTACAACTGGGTGGCAATTACTGTCTGCGGACTACTCTCAAGTTGAGTTGCGCATCATGGCACATCTTTCTAAAGACAAGGGACTGCTGGCTGCCTTTCAGGCCAATGAAGACATTCATGCTAGAACAGCCAGTGAAATTTTTGGCGTACCACTTGATGCTGTGACTAAGGATCAACGTCGACATGCTAAAGCAGTGAATTTTGGTCTGATTTATGGCATGTCTGCCTTTGGTCTTGCTAACCAAATAGAAAGTAATCGAGAAACTGCGCAGTCTTACATTGACCATTATTTTGAGCGGTTCCCTGGCGTAAAAACCTATATGGAAGAAACTCGCGCTAAAGCACATGAGCATGGATGCGTTGAAACCTTATTTGGCCGAAAGCTGCAATTACCGGACATTCGATCTAAAAACTTAGCCTTTCGTCGTCAAGCGGAGCGCGCTGCTATCAATGCGCCAATGCAAGGCACGGCTGCTGATATTATTAAAATAGCTATGAGAAAAATTCATGTCTGGTGCGAATCACATAGTTCAGAAATTCGCTTATTATTGCAAGTACATGACGAGTTGATTTTTGAGGTGAAACAATCTTTCGTGGAAACAGCACGGCTTGCAATACGTGAGATGATGCAAACTGTGGATGAATTAAACGTACCATTACTGGTTGAAATCGGTGTGGGATCAAACTGGGATGAGGCACATTAGAAGGCTGCCGAGCTGACGCAAACAACGACGTATACTCAAACTCATTTGCTTTTAGACTAGGCGTTGAGCCGTGAGCAACCGGAACGTACTGTAGTACTTGAGGATTGCGAGCTGGCGAAAACAACTCAGTATAAAAGCAAATGAGTTTGAGTATATAAAGTTTACTCAGGCAGACGAAACCACGCGCTCAGTTTGTCTTGTAGTGCCTCTAGCCCATACCCCATCTGTGCAGAGAATGTTTGCACAGTGATTTTATCGTAGGCTGACAGCATTTGTTGAACTTTTAGTTGGGTCTGATTAGCGGGGCCTCGATTTAATTTATCGCATTTGGTGAGCACAATGTGCATGGGCAGACTCAGCTCTGTTGCCAGATCGATTAGGTTTTGATCGGAGGGTGTTAGGGGGTGACGAATATCCATAATCACGATAAGACCTTGTAGGCATTGTCGTTGTGACAGGTATTCGGAGAGCATGGTTTGAATTTGTTGTTTGGTTTTTTCGCTGACTTTAGCGTAACCGTAACCAGGCAGATCGACGAGCCTGCATTCTGGGGTGATTTCATAAAAGTTAATTAGCTGTGTTCTGCCTGGGGTTTTGCTGGTTTTCGCCAAGCGACTTTGTTCGCATAGGGTGTTAATCAGGCTAGATTTGCCCGAATTTGAACGTCCGATACAGGCAATTTCTACCCCTGTATCGTCTGGGCATTGTGCAAGTCGTGGTGCGCTTTTTAAAAAAGTGGCCTGCCTAAAATTCATGGTAATATCAAGGGGTGGCTGGTTTAACATAGGTATGATCTTTAATAACTAGTTGACTCACCATCTTTCGGTTGGTATAAGTGAGCAAAATTTTTGATTCGATGTTAGTTTACCATTATTCTATATTCAAAACGAAATAAACAGTGGGTTTACGATTTTATGAAGTTATTTAGAAATGCAATGTTAGTTTTCTTGTTTCTTTCCGGCGGCGCGTGGTGCATTCAGGGCGATCCCGTGGCTGGACAAAAGAAATCTGCTGTCTGCGTGGCATGCCATGAAGCCGATGGAAACAGTGTGAATCCTATCTGGCCGAAAATCGCTGGGCAACACGCTAATTACTTTTTTGCACAATTGGTTGAAATGCGCAAAGGGGATGCGGGCCTGCGACAAGGCCCCTTGATGTACCCCATTATCCAGAACATGACTGATCAAGATTTTATGGATTTGGCAGCATTTTATGCCACTCAACCCATGTCCTCTGGGGACGCCGAGAGCACTTCTGTGGCTTTAGGGGAGCGCATTTATCGTGGCGGTAATGCAAACTCTGGCGTGAGCGCCTGTGCCGCCTGTCATGGTCCCGATGGAATGGGTAATGAGGCAGCAAAGTTTCCTCGTGTCGCCGGTCAACATGCTGAATATTTAACTATACAACTGCAAAAGTTTGCAGCAGGTATCAGAAAAAACAGCCCCAACCAAATGATGCATGCCATTGCAAAACGCATGACTGAAGAAGAAATTAAAGCAGTTAGCCAATATATGTCAGGCCTAGATTTTCCCAGTAAGACGGAGTCACCATGAAATTGCTTCGGAACATATGGCTGTTAGGGATAGCGCTCTTATTCTCCACCTGGGCCCACGCGAACTCTGCTTATCAAGAGGGCTCGCATTATGTGAATATCGCGCCTCAGATAGCAGAAAATTATGTCGTCCAGGAATTTTTTAAGTCTGACAAGCATTCCGTGCAAGTCTTAGAGTTTTTTAATTATGGTTGCCATTGGTGCTATGAATTAGAACCTTTATTGCAGACTTGGTTACAAGATAAAACCGCCAGCAATTTTGCTTTTCGCAGAGTGCCCGTGGTCTTTCATCCGGCTTGGCGCCCATTGGCTAAAGCGTATTACACAGCGTTTAGTTTAGAAAACAATACAGTCATTGACGCTGCCTTTTTTAAAGCGCTGCATGAGGAACAGAGAACGCTAATGGAAACCGAACAAATTCAAAAACTTTTTACGGAGCAAGGCGTTTCCCGTGAAATCTTTGATAAGACTTACGGATCCTTTTCAGTGAATCGCCAATTGAAAGAAGCGAATCAGCTGGCAGTCGCCCTCCGCATTGCAGCCATTCCGTTTTTAATTGTGCATGGCCCCAAGGGAACCTATGCTACCGCCCCCAGCATGGCTGGTAATCACGAAAATACAATCCACATACTGGAGGAGCTAGTCAAAAAAGTACAATAGCGCCTTTATTAATAGGTTGGCGCTCTTTCTGCTAAGGCATATAGAGTGCCAACAACTCCCCTACCTTCACTCTTTTCTTCGAGTTACAGCTGATGTTTCTTTGCACTGAAAAAGTCATTAATTTTGCTGGCCGATACAGTTCTCTGGTGATAGGCAGATCATGATTGCTAATTAAGACTGTACATCCTCTTTTAACAGCCAAACAGGCGCTTTCTGCCAATTGTATTTGTTCCTCTAGACCAAATGGATGATAGTACCCTGTGAAATTTGCCGTCTTACTTAAAGGCACATAGGGCGGGTCACAATAAATCACTGCGCCTCGTGGCGCCTCTCGAATCACGTCAGAAAAGTGTGCGCACCTCAAGCTAATTTTGCTTTTTTGACTTAGCTCTAAAAAATGTAAAATTTCCTTATGTGGGAAATAAGGGCGCACATAATAACCAAAGGGCACATTATAAAGTCCTTTGTTATTGTACCGACATAGACCATTGTAGCCATGCCGATTTAAATATAAAAATAAAGCGGCTTTATCTTGCGCATCTGTGGTGGTATTAAACTGCGTGCGCAGTTGATAATAACGTCGTGCATTATTATTTTTAGGCTGAAAGAAACTTTCAAAGTGATCAAGGCAGGCAGTGCCCACTATTTGAATGTATTGATACAAATTCATCAAGTCAGGATTAATATCATTGACTACACATTGTGGAAACACCGTATTAAAGAAAACCGAGCCAGCACCAACAAAGGGTTCTACCAAACACTGTTTTTGAGGCAAATGTGGCAAAATATGGGACAGTAACCGAAACTTACCGCCTGGCCACTTTAGAAAAGGCCGATGGCGTGCTACTGTATCAAGCTGGATTTGAGACACGGATTTCCCTCTCTGCGTTTTTAACCACGACACACTCATCAGAGTAAGAGTATAGCGAAAAGCAGGGATCGCGACGAGAGGTTCATTGGATGGGCGGTGATTATTTTTGGATACGTTTCGAAGACGTCTCCATTAAAGCACGAATCAGTGCCAGAGCAAAATACTTACAACTGCTGGTATCCACAGAAGGGATTTTAGAGCTCGTCCAGCCTTTAAGCTGTAAAGCGGAACAAGCCCAACAATTCCTGCGCGCTCAAACCGATTGGATCAAACGGCAGGCGCATAAACTGGCTACCCTTCGTCAAGCCAGTATCTATACTTGGCCAAAAATTGAATCTGGTGTATTTTTACCCTTTTTAGGCCAGGCTAACAGGCTATCCCTAGAGATAAACAGCACAATCCGCGCTCCTGTTATTCATCACTGTTCCACTACCAACCAGATACGGCTGCAAGTGAGAAATCCTCACACCCACTACGACAAAATTTTGATCAAATGGTTAAAAAACGCTGCTTTAGAGCAGGTGACACAGGGGGTTGCAGACTATGGGCTGATCTTAAAACGTTTACCCACACGCATTCAGGTGAAGCAATATAGGCGACGCTGGGGTAGTTTAAGCTCAAATAATGATCTTTCGGTGCATTGGCGGTTGATTTTCGCCCCTGCATCCGTGTTAAAGTACGTAGTGTTACATGAAATGTGCCACCTTTTTTATCGCAATCATGGACAACGTTTTTATCAGCTGCTGGCCAAACATATGCCAGAATACCGGGATGAAGAGGCCTGGTTACGTAACCAAGGGTTTCTACTGAATTTTCCGATATTACCAACTCAAATTCATGTGAAAAACCAGCACTCCAATGGGGACTGGCTTAGCAAAACATACGGAATAGAAGGCTAAAAATAGAATATGTCCAAGTACTGGGTATTAGCGCTAACGATTTTGCTACTGATGGTGATGCAATTTAGTTCTGATCTGTCTTTGCCCTCGTTTCCCGCGATGCAAGCGGACTTAGGTGTTTCTGCTAGTGATATTCAACTAACCACCCTTTATTCTATTATCTGTTTTGGTGTGAGCCTGTTTATTTGGGGACCCTGCTCTGACTGCTTTGGGAGAAGACCTGTCGCATTGGTGGGACTCTTGGTTTTCATTGCAGGCTGTGGCTTCTGTATCCGCTCTACCAATTGGCTTGCCCTGATGCTTGGCCGCTGTCTTCAAGGTGTTGGCATTGGCAGTGCTGGAGCGCTCTCTCCGGCCATCCCTAAAGATGTATTTTCTGGTAAAAAGTTAGTGCGCGCCTTTGCGTTACTGTCAATGTCCATGGGGTTATTCCCGATTATTGCACAGATCTCCGGGGGATATTTACAAGCCACCTTTGGCTGGCGCAGCAGCTTCTTCTTTCTCGCAGGGCTAGGTGTATTGGTTTTCATTTTATTTTGGCGGACTTTCCCTGAAACCAACACCTATGCAACTGAAGCACGCAAACAATTTAATATAAAAACCATGCTGAAACAATCCGCAGCGGTATTAAAAGATCTGCCGTTTGGCGGATATGTGTTGTGCTTAACCCTGGTCTATGCGGGAGAAATCGCTTATAGCATCGTTGCTCCTTTTATTATCCAAAATCAGCTTGGCTTAAACCCTATCCAACATGGCTGGCTATCCTTTTTCACTGGTGGTGGATTATTAGTAGGCGCAGGGGTCTCCGCTAAACTCAGCGATAAAGTAAACATTCATCATTTGATTAGTATGGGGATTGGTCTCATGTTAATCAGCGTAGTTAGCATGGTTTCTTTTGTGCAGTTAGAATATTATTTTGTACAAACAGTTGTTGGCCCCATGACTATATATATGATTGGAGCCGGCATGTTATATCCAAACTGCATCGCAGGAATTATGGATAGATTTCCACAACAATCCGGCATTGTCGGGGCGCTTATGAGTGCACTACAGATGATAGGCGCTGGCTTATTTAACACAGCCGTGACTTTCTATCACATTGATCAACAAAAGCCGTTATCCTTTTTGCTTTGTGCAATAGTCTGCCTTACCTTCTTAAGTTTTTATGCGGCCATCTTACGACCACGCATTGTATTTGCTAAAGCGCAAGCGTATCAATCATCGTTTTGATTAGAGTCACGGACGCTTGAATCTGTGGAAGTTGAGATGCCATGTGCTGCAGTGGTATCAAAAAAGAATGTGCTTCAAAGGCCAAACGCATTCGCGGTAATACAATAAAAAGCTCATTATCAAAAAAACTCAGCGAAAGGGGCTGTTGAGCAGCAAGCTGCGTAATTCTCTCAATCAGTGCTGGCTGAAGTAACTTTCTACTCATCACCTGATCGACACCTCGCACATAAAATGTTTGATTAAATTCTGGTGAAAGTGTTTTAATCGCCTCTATCGGTGTCTGTTGATAGATATTGGGTAATCGCAAGTACTGCATGTTTTGATGCAGAATCATTAAAGGGGTGCCTGGAAACGGCCGATTAAACCTGGCTTCAATGACAATCCCCAAAAAACGCTGCCCAGGCAGTATGATAGGCCTTTCATTAGCGACCCTTGAAGGAAAAGGTTGTAACTCAATATCACTGAAACGGAGCTGCACATTTTGATACTGACAACAAACCAGATTTGATCCACTTAAAAGCGTGCTTTCCAGAAAAAAACCGCTCTTAATGACACTGTTGTGTGGCAAGTGCTTATCAAACTCAAACGAGGTCTCCGGCAGAATGTGGTGTATCACCGTGGATACAAATTGATGCTTGTATGCTCGCACAAATTTTTTTTGCTGATAACGGTATAAAATACTGATCAAATAAATAAAGAGGCAACCGGCCATAACAGCAACGTGGTATACCGGCAATCTAGGATTTAAATGGTTGGTGAGAAAAAAAACGCCTACTAACAGGAGGAGCAGCTGTAGAAAAAAGTGCTGTTGTATACTACTTTGAATTCGTTTTAGTGCTGCATACTCCTGTATCGCGTCATCAGACATTGGCGATTACTTTAAGTAATCGTTGGCATTAGGTGCAGCCTGAATGGCGGCCGATTGCCCATCTTGGTAGTAAGGCATTTTTTCTGCCTTGGCGAGAGGTGCGACTAAGTTGCCGGGGAATATTTCAACCGCATTATTTAAATCTTGAGCGGCGACATTATAAAAACGGCGTGCAGCTGAAATATTGTCTTCTACATCTTGGTACTGTTGCAAAGCGGCGATAACTGTTTCGTTGGCTTTGAGCTCAGGATAATCCTCTACAGCAACGTTGATTGCGCGCATTTTTTCAGAAATCAAGGCGTCTAAATCAAATAGTGTTTGTGTGTCTGCGGGCGTTTTGGAGGCTGTGTGTTGCGAAGCTTTGGTGCGCAGATCGGTGACCTCCTCAAACAGCCCTCGCTCATGTACCAAATACTTCTGGACCAAGCGTAAAACATTGGGGATTAAATCGTATCTGTTTCGCAACTGAATCTCGATGGCAGAAAGCGCAGCCTCTGCTTGGTTGCGATAGCGAATTAAGTTCGCATACAAAAAATAGAAATAAATCACCAGCAGTGACAGTACTGCAAGTAAAAACAACAAAAATGAGCTCATCGAAAAAACCCAACTAAAAAAGGTAGTTCAATTATAGAATGGAAGCTCACCCTTTGCCAAGGCAGCTCCAGCGTTGATGTTATGCCTCTCGAAGCTCTGCACCTAAGCGCTTGTCTTTCTTCATTAAAACCATAATGAAAATGAAAGCGATACAATCCATGACAACAACTAAAATGCCTGTCGATCTAAAATCATTGCTATAAAAATAAGATGCCATCTGTACGCCAAAGATAGTAAAGACCCATTTGCCAATTTGAAGCATGGCGGACATTTTTCCACCCGCATTTGGCAAAGCACCTAGCGCCAAGATATATAATAAATTCAAGGGCACAACATAACCCACAGTGCTGATTAGCATAATCATGGTAATCAGGAGCGGATCTTTAATATTCAATAAAATAGCCAAAACAATGAGCACATAAAAAATAATAATGATTGCCAAGCTACCAAAAAATGCTTTTCTGTTACCAATTTTTTTTACAATGCTGCCGCTGAACAAACTTAAGACACCAAAAACAAAGGCCATTGCTCCTTGATAGAGCCCAAAGTGTTGTAAGCTCACACCCAGTGAATCCACATACACAATAGAGCCCATCCCTACAAACACATAATACGCCGCGATACTTAGAGAAACGCACATTAGATAGGCGCAAGCCATTTTGGATTTAAATACGGAAAAGTATTCAGTTACAGACAGAGAAACGTGAGGATTATTTTGTTTGTCATGCGGCAAGAAGTAATAGGAAAACCCTAGCGACACGATCCCTAACACGACAAGTAATATAAAGTTTGAGCGCCATCCAAACAGCATGGTAGCGTAGCTGCCTAACAGTGGTGCAAAAGAAATACCCAATGTGCACACGCCATTGCCGATGTTCATTTTTCGTTGCTGTTCTTGCCCTTGATAGAGATCTAATATGATGAGCGGACCTAATACCAAGGGAGCAGCTGCACCAACGCCCTGTAATATGCGGCCTAACAATACGATAATAAAACTGTTGCCTATTGCAGACAATGCGCTGCCTACAATAAAAGTCCATGTGGAAGCGAGAATAATCTGTTTCTTGCCATATTTATCGCCCAAGTTGCCCATAAATAAAGCAGAAATAGCGTTGGCTAACAAATTAAAGCTCAGCAGAAACTCTGTTTGAAAAGGAGACAGAGAAAATACATCGTTAATCACGGGAAAACTAGAGACGCAAATATCGATCTCAGCAGCTGCCACAAAAATGGCAATGATTACACTAAAAAAAATCATAATTATATTATCTTAATTCACAGTCATTTAACTTGTTTTTCCAATGGTTATAATGACGATGACAACAACGCATAAAAATTAATTGCGCAGCACCTGATACTCAAAGCAATTTGTTTTTAGGCTAGGCGTTGAGTCATGAGCAACCCGGAGTGTATAAGTTATACATGAGGATTGCGAGTGACGATAACAACAACGCATAAAAATTAATTGCGAAGAGTATCAAGGGGTTTTAAGTTGGCATAGGATAGCACCAGCCACTTACACCCCGCTTGTTTAAATTGTATTTGTATTCTGAGGGATTCACCCTGTCCTTCTTGATTTAAGACCATGCCTTCACCGAACTTTGCGTGACTGACCCAGGAGCCTATTGCGAATGGGTTGTTACTTTTGGGTGTGGATGTATTTACCCTGATGTTTTGCGTGGCGGCTGGTTCGCTTACATTGATTTTATTTAATAAGGCGGAGGGAATCTCTTGTACAAAACGGGACAGGCGCGTGGGCGCGGAGTAGCTTCCATATCCTCTACGTAATGCATAACTTAATGTGAGACGGTTCATGGCTCTTGTAATGCCTACGTAACACAAGCGGCGCTCTTCTTCTAGTTTCTTTTTATCTTGCATTGAATGGCGGCTAGGAAATAACCCCTCTTCTAGTCCGGCGATAAAGACGGTCTTGAACTCTAGGCCTTTGGCCGAATGCAGCGTCATTAATTGTACTACGGAGCTTGGTTGATCGCCTATTTCACTGCCTGCTTCGAGCGCGCAGTCTGATAAAAACTGTGTGAGTATGGCGCTTGGATCGGCCTCTACTTGCTCTTGATATTGTTGGCACGCGATTAAAAGCTCTTGCAAGTTCTCTGCTTTGGACTCTGATTTTTCACTGGCTTGAAGTTGATAATAATCCAGCAAACCGCTTTGCTGGTACAGAAACTCTAACAACCTGGGTAGACTATAGGACTGCTGGGCGACGCGCACGGATTCTATCATACCCAAGAATTGTGTGAGTTGTGCAACAGCTTTGGAGCCTTTGGTTGTTTCTATATAGTAGGCGGCGGCCTCCCATAAGCTGATCTGCTGTGTTTGTGCAATTTCTCTGATTTTCTCGACTGTACGCTCACCGATGCCGCGTGGTGGAGTATTGATCACTCGCTCAAAAGCGGGATCATCTGCCTGATGTCTCACTAATCTTAAATAGGCTAACGCATCTTTGATTTCTGAGCGCTCAAAAAATCGCATACCACCATATACTCGATAAGGTATATCGTATTGCCGTAGTAATTGCTCTAGAATTCGAGATTGCGCATTGGAGCGATATAATACGGCGATATCTTGTGCATCATGCCCTTGTCGCAAGGCCTGTTGAATTTGCGTTACAATAAAACGAGCCTCATCATTTTCGTTAAACGCACCGTATACTTGAATTTTTTCTTTACCTTCACTCTCAGTCCACAGCTCTTTACCTAAACGCCCTTCATTTTGCGAGATCAGTTGATTGGCTGCGCTGAGAATGACTTTGGTTGAACGGTAATTTTGCTCTAAACGCACCACCTCTACGTTATGATAATCTTGCGTAAACTGATGAATGTTCTCAATTTTAGCGCCACGCCATCCATAAATGGATTGATCGTCGTCTCCTACCACAGTAATGGCGTTGTTCGTATGTATTAATTGCTTGAGCCATAGGTACTGGATGGTGTTTGTATCTTGAAACTCATCGACCAAGACATGTTTAAAACGCTGTTGATAATGCGCCAAGATATCAGGGTGTTGTTGCCACAAATCATACGCTCTGAGCAATAGCTCAGAAAAATCCAATAGCCCCTGCCTAAAACACATGGCCTCATATTGTTGATAGATGGCTTGTAATATTTGGCTTTCATGCGTAGTGACTACGCATTGGTTCGCACGCCGCGCCTCTTCTTTATTACGACTGATAAAATACGATACCTTTTTTGCTGGCATGCTTTCTTCATCAAAACCTTGCTGCTTAACAATTTGCTTAATGAGACGCAGCTGATCTTCACTGTCAATGATTTGAAAATTATCGGGCAGATTGGCTTCTTGACTGTGGTAGCGCAGTAAGCGATGTGCAATCGCGTGAAAAGTCCCGACCCACAGAGAGCGCGGGTCCACTTGGATCAATTGGCTTAAACGATGCTGCATCTCTTTGGCGGCTTTATTGGTAAAGGTGACTGCCAAGATCTCACTTGGTAGCAACCCTTTTTGCTGCACATACCAGGCCATACGATGCACCAATGCCCTGGTTTTTCCACTACCAGCACCCGCTAAAATCAATAGCCGGGGGTTGTCTGTAGTCACCGCCTTGCATTGCGCCTCATTCAATGATTGTAACAAACTAGAGGCAGGCATATTATCCATTCATTCATCCATTTTTGGGGAAACTTTCTTTGATTCCTGGGATGATACAGCAAGCACTTAGGATATAAAATAACAGTAGTGGGAAAAGCGCGAATAAATACGCTTGTTTGTCATATAGCTTTACACCCTCAACGACGGTACTGCCATCAAAGTATTGCAGCAAAAAGCCGACCCCACTGGTCAGTAAAAAGGATCCTACCATCGATGCAAAGTTGACGAACCCGACGGCTGTACCCACATAAATGGGATCTACGCGATCTCGGATCACAACAAATGCTAAAACATAGGAGGATAGAAATCCATAAGAGAAACAAAGCGCATTTGCTTGTACAGGGGTCAGTGTTGTCATAAACAAAATACCTGCCAGACTGATGGCGGCGCCCACACTGCCAACTAACATCAATATTTTGCGCGCCTGTATAACACCGGACACCCATCCGATGAGCGGACTACCACAGGCCATCCCAATAAAGATCATGGAGGTTGCGGTGTTGGCAGCTTTTAAGTCAAAGCCCAGCCCTTGAACAAAATAAGGCACGCCCCACATACCTCCGAACGCATCAGTAGGTCCTGTGATGAGAAATGCATAAATTGCTACTAACCAATTTTGTTTTTGTCGCACGATTTGTTTGAGCGAGACCCAGAGAGGCAAAGAGGAGTCTGCAGCCAATTCTGGTCGACGCGGATTATGATCACGAATGATAAGCCATGCGAGTAAAGCGAGCACTAAACCAAAAATCCCCAGACCCCACATGATTTCTCGCCAAACATAATTATCAAGCAAGCTTGCAATAGGCCGCTGCCCTACAACCGCCCCCAACGTCCCTAATGTCAGTGTTAATCCCGTTGCGATAGGAAAATAGCGCGCAGGCAACCAGAGCGTGATCACCTTCATACAACAAATAAACGCAAACGCTGATCCTGCGCCAATCAATAAACGTGCAATACAGACCCAAAAGTAGATTTCTGTGCGCGCAAAAATGAGCGTACTAATCGCACACAAAAAAATGGCTATGGTTAATAGCCGTCTAGGGCCGACTTTATCAACCCAGGCACCAACAGGCACCTGTAATAGCGCATAGGAAAAAAGATAGCTACTCGATAAAATCGCCAACGCAGGCGCATCAATCGAAAAGTCTTTCATTAAATAGCTAAAGAGAGGCGCGGGCAGTACACGTAACATGAACTCATAGAGATAAAATAACGTCGCAACCACCAACATTAAGATAATCCAGCCATTTTTCGGGTGGACAGCAGTTTTCACCTTTTTAGACATACATACACTCAATCCATGGGTTAGGAGGTTAAAAAGCGATTTTAATAGAGAAAACAGCAGTCTATCGTACTTACTCCCCCTTATCAATGATTTGTCATTCAGCAAACTCCTGGCGTTTCAGCGGACAGTGGTTTATCCTCAAGATCGCTCGTTTAAGTAAAGGATGGTTAGATTTTTAGCTCAAAAATCCTAACAAAAATCTCTTAGAGAACCAAGGATGGATATCCATGACGACTCAACACTTGTCCTATCAATGGGGCTTTGGAAATCATTTGAGTAGCGAGGCCTTACCGCAGAGCCTGCCAGCCGGACAAAACTCTCCACAGCGCGCGCCCTATGGGCTATATGCTGAACAGCTGTCTGGCGCCCCCTTCACACAGAAGCGTGCCCTCAATCAAAGAAGTTGGTTGTATCGCTTACTTCCAAGTGTTGTGCAAAGTCGCCTAACGCCCTTACGTCATGCTGGCATTACCACGGAAGCAACCTCCGATCCTAACGCCATGCGCTGGAATCCTCTGCCTTTGCCAAGCACGCCCTGCCATTTTGTCGATGGGCTGCATACCTTGTTGCTCAGCCATCCTCACGGTACAGGTACAGGCGCAGCTGTTTATCTCTATGCTGCAAACCGCCCCATGTCTGAGACTTTTTTCTGCAATAACGATGGCGAGTTACTCTTGGTACCAGAAAAGGGCATCCATCGACTGCAAACAGAGTTTGGGCCTTTGACTGTGCGCCCCTCTGAAATTGCAATCATCCCTAGAGGAGTGAAGTTCCAATTAAATCCTGGGGATGACAACATTCGCGGATATGTGCTCGAGAATTATGGTGCGCCACTGACGTTACCTGATTTGGGCCCGATCGGCGCAAATGGCCTCGCCAATGCGCGTGATTTTTTCTATCCCAACGCAACTTTTTTTGATCAGTCTGGCGCCTATCAATTAATTACAAAATTTCAAGGACAGCTGTGGGAAAGTACGCTACGCTCACATCCCTTAAATGTAGTAGCGTGGCATGGGAACTATGCACCCTATGCCTATGATTTAAAACGTTTTAACACCATCAATACCGTGAGCTTTGATCACCCTGATCCTAGCATCTTTACCGTGTTAACAGCGCCCTCAGCCATTCCAGGTCAAGCTAACGTAGATTTTGTGATCTTCCCTGAGCGTTGGATGGTTGCGGAGCATACCTTTAGGCCCCCTTATTATCATAGGAATGTCATGAGCGAATACATGGGGCTCATCCACGGCACCTATGACGCCAAAGAAAAAGATTTTGTTCCTGGTGGCGGCAGCTTGCATAACATCATGACACCGCATGGGCCAGACACCGATACTTTTTTAAGCGCTACAAAAGCAAGCTTAACGCCAGCAAAACAAACAGACACGCTAGCCTTTATGTTTGAAAGCAGTTTACCTTGGTTAGTCACCAAATTTTCGCAAGAAAAATCGCTTCTGCAACAAGACTATACAAAATGCTGGGAAAAGTTACCGCAGTTATTTGACAGGAAATAAAGACATCGCTGGCAAAGAAAAATTTGCCAGCGATCGTATCGCAAAGACGCCTAGTCTACAGACTCTTTTAATGTTTTCAAGGCGATTAATTTGATGTCATCTCTCGCCGGCTTAGCGGGGATCACGACCTCTTGCCCAGTTAACGGGCTAATCATTACGCGTTTTTTGGTTGGTTTGCGGCGTACACGCTTAATTTTTAAACCAAGTTTTGGGATCATGAACTCGCCTGATCCTCTCTTTTTTAAATGTCCTTTGACAAGCTGAGATAATTCACTGAAAACAGACTCTACATCCACTCGTTTCAAGCCGGTCTTATCAGAAATCATTTGTAAAATTTCCATACGCGTCTGCCGATCTTTAATAGCGGCAATACGAATCTTCTTTTCTGCACTGGTGTCTTCCATTTTTGTAGCAACAACGCTACCTTTGGTTCTAGCCATGTTTTTCTCCTAACAATAACCCCTCACTTCATTATGATTGGTCAAAAAAGACGCAAGATTATTACAATAACGGACAACAATGTAAACCCTCTTTATTAATAACTGAGAGGAACAGTGCTCATTTTATCCTCATAATGTGGATTGTTGAGCTGGCGTGTGACTGGATAGGCTGAAAAACTCATATTAGTTTGTTGGCAATCCGATAATATTTCTTGCGAGTTTTTCTTCTCACTGAGCCAGATTTTTATTTGTGTTTCAGTTAAGAGCAGAGGCATGCGATCATGAATTTGATACAACGCGGGTAAGGCAGGTGTCGTAATGATAGCAACTGTGTGCACAGAAGCTGCGCCCTCTTGCCGATAAGACCAAATACCTGCGAGCGCTAGTAGTTGTTTATCTAATGCCTGAATATAAAAAGGTTGCTTGATATTTTGCGTTTTTTGCCATTCATAATACCCTGAAGCGGGAATAATGCAGCGATGCGTTCGCACGCTATCACGAAAAGCTGGTTTTTCAACCAAAGTCTCCAGACGCGCATTAATAAGTGGCTTAAAGACATCGGAAGCAGCCCAGGCAGGCATAAAACCCCACGCCATAAACTGCAATTTCCCCCCTGGTAAAATCACAGGTATCATTTGTTGTGGAGAGATATTGTAGCGAGCCACCATACAAACTGATTCTTTGAGGCTAAATTGCCGGCTCATTTCCTCCATGGAGGCAGATAACGCAAACCGTCCACACATGGATATGTCAACCCTCACATGCTATTATGCGGCTCAGTTTAGCAGAAATGAGGCCAGGTATGTCAGAAAATTTTTACGAATATCTTCAGGATCAACTGCATGCTATTCGAGAAGAGGGCCTCTATAAAGAAGAACGCATCATCACTAGCCCGCAAAACGCTCAGATTAGTCTTAAGGCGCAGGCCAATGTAATTAATTTTTGCGCTAACAATTACTTAGGTCTAGCCAATCACCCGATGTTGATTGAAGCTGCGCACAAAGCATTAGACACATACGGCTATGGGATGGCATCTGTGCGCTTTATTTGTGGAACACAGACACCACACAAAGCGCTCGAAGCAAAGATGAGCGCTTTCTTAGATAAAGAAGATACTATTTTATATTCATCTTGTTTTGATGCTAATGCAGGCTTGTTTGAAACACTACTGAATGAGCAGGATGCCATCATCAGCGATAGTCTCAACCATGCAAGCATCATTGACGGGGTGCGCTTATGTAAAGCCCAACGTTTCCGCTACGAAAATAACAACATGGCGGACTTGGAGACACAATTAAAAGCTGCGCAAAAAGCTCGTTTTAGGCTGATTGCTACCGATGGCATCTTCTCTATGGATGGCACCATTGCCAACTTGCCCGCAATCTGTGAGCTGGCTGAAAAATACGATGCCTTAGTGATGGTGGATGATTCTCATGCTGTTGGTTTCATGGGGCCTAAAGGCCAAGGTACGCCTCATCATCATGGCGTGGAAAAGTATGTGGATATCTTGACGGGTACTTTTGGTAAAGCGTTGGGTGGTGCTTCAGGCGGATATACCTCTGGTAAAAAAGCCGTTGTGGATTATTTGCGTCAACGCTCCAGGCCCTATTTGTTTTCTAATACGTTGGCGCCACTCATCACACAAACCACACTGACTGCACTCGATCTGATTCAACAACAGGATCATTTTAGAGCAACCTTGTTTAAAAATGCAGCCTTTTTCCGTGCAGGACTTTTAAAACAAGGCTTTGAGTTAATTCCAGGGGAGCACCCCATTATTCCAGTCATGATAGGCGATGCAGCATTGGCAACACAATTTGCTACTGCTCTACTGAGTGAAGGAATTTATGTGGTTGGATTTTCCTATCCTGTGGTGCCTAAAGGTCGCGCACGCATTCGCACGCAGATGTCTGCGGCTCACACCCAGCCTCAGCTAGAGCAAGCACTCGCAGCGTTTACGAAGATCGGACGTCAACTTAAGATCATTGCTTAAGTAGGGGCCGGTCTCTGTGCCGGCTCGCTAGCTGTTTTTGAATGCTTACAATAATTTTTTCCGCAAATTCTCCAACATATCTGCAGTCATTTTTTGCAGATCGTATTCATGCTGCCAACCCCACTCTCGTCGTGCAGCAGAGTCATCAATCGATTTTGGCCACGAGTCTGCAATGCTTTGTCTAAAATCGGGGTGGTATTCAATTTGAAACTCTGGAATATGCTTTTGAATTTCTCGCGCAATCTCTGCACAAGAGAAACTCATGGCTGCAAAATTAAAATTGGAATGATGTTTTAATTGAGAAAAATCTGCCTCACTCAACTCGATAGTGCCTCGAATGGCATCTGACATATACATCATGGGTAATACCGTGTCTGCCGCCAGGAAGCACGTATACTTTTTATGCATGATCGCCTCATAGAAAATTTCAACTGCATAATCTGTGGTGCCACCACCTGGCAAAGTCTTATGGCTGATTAAACCTGGGTAACGTAAACCACGAATGTCCATGCCATACTTAGACACATAATAATCACAGATCAATTCACCGGCTGCCTTTGAAACACCATACATTGTTTTAGGTAGGATAATCGTCTGTTGCGGCGTGTCATCCGCAGGCGTTTCTGGGCCAAAAACCGCAATGGAGCTAGGGCAAACGATTTGGCGTATATTCATGGCCCGAGCCACTTCTAATACATTGTATAGCCCAATGATATTCACATCAAAACACAGTTGTGGATTTTTTTCTCCTGCTGCAGAGAGAATCGCTGCCAAATGATGAATGACTTCAATTTGATGCTTTTCTACGATATGCGCTAAATCGGCCCTATCCAAAACATCTAGTTTTTCATAAGGGTGAAATTCCTCGGAAACCTGAGAGGCATCCTTGAGATCAGAGGCGATAACCGCTTGAGCGCCATATCGTTTGCGCAATTCTGAAACCAGTTCAGAGCCAATTTGCCCTAAGGCACCTGTTACTAAGATTTTTGTCATAGATTCGCTATCTAAACACCAAAAATCCCCACTCTAAGATTTCTTGCTTAAGTTGTCAACCAGCGTATATGCAAATCACGCGTAATTCAGCGCTCCAGTTAAAATAGTGCGCGCATTTAATACAATTTTGGGTGCACGCAGTTTAAAACCATCCGCGCATATACTCAGTTCAGCATTACCCACTTTGAATACAACACCCTGTGCACCAGCAATATGCATACCTGTCTCGCTGATTAGCGACGCATGGTTCTGGATAAGCTGTTTAACCGCTAACTGGCTTGAAAAATGAATATTTTTAGCACTAACACGCCACGTCTCTCCCACCAGGCGCATTTCTTTAGCTGTGATGCGCATAGTCTGCGCATGATGGTGCGCAATATTTGCACGCAGTGTTACCGTTTTTTGAGCCTGCACTTGATGCTCAGATAGCGTTTTTACTTGTAACTGATGATGCGTTTGTCGATGCTCCGCATCACTCACCATGTGTATAGCACCTTTGGCTTGAATGGTTTTTGATCCTTGAGACCAAAACCAAATGCCTGAATCCTCTTGCCCCTGCTTCAGAATAAAACCGGCACTTTGATCGGGTGCAAACAGAGCATTTTCATGGCAACCTTCAGACTCTTGAATCTGCCACTCAAATCCGAGCGCTGTTTTTAAGCGATAACTATTTTGATTGGCTCGGGTCACAATGTTGTCCACAGAAGTGACGGCCCCTAAAATAATAGGCTCGTTGATTTGATGATATAAAAACCCAATCCGTACGCGCGTGCCCGCTGTCACGGAAAAATGAAACCCTCTGCCATCACCTGAAAGCGGATATAACATACGAACCGCAGGATGGCAGGAGGTTTTTAAGTGATAATTATCCAACTGTACACGATAGCGTCCTACTTTTTTAAGCTGCAGTTCCTCTGGAGAGCCGATCACTGTTGCTGCAATTAAATCCATTGGTTTTACTAACGCTAAAGGATTTCTATAAACTACGGATCGCTTAATTAATACTAACCGCACTTTTTGCATGGAATCTGTAAAATACTGCGCCTCTTTCCACAGTAGACTCATTGCTATCACTTGATAACTACCCACCAGCCAAGAATGCGCGCTCGATTGCACGTTCACCGTCGAGCCGAGATCAATCAGCGACCACTCAAGCTCAATGATTACCCGCTCACTGCAACAGGTACTCGCTTGCTGTAAAATAGTCGCAACTTGCTGTGCCTGTTGATTGGATTCAAAAAAACCACCAAAACAATACCATCTTCCAATGCCCGCCCCCTCTACAACGCATTCTGCTGAGAGATTTTGATTGGGATGTAAATCACTAAAGCGATCTACTTTGAAAGTTTTGATTGCCAAATCATGCTGATAACCGATCAAAGTCGCTGTCGCTACTTTTTTATTCGGAATATCCTCTGGAGCAATCAATGCTTTCTTGCTGAGGATCTCTACGGACACGACAGACCCTTGAGCAGACAGGACATCTCTGATCACAATACGATAGGTTTCCTTGGTATTTTCTAGAATCACATACCAGCCTTGTTCAGCAACCAGCCGTTTAAAACACTGCCAATCGGTTTCTTGATGCTGCAAAATAAACTCTCTTCGCGGCTCTTGCGCTGCAAGCTGAAAAACAAGCTGATCTACAGACATGTTGGCATCTGCAAAAAGCAGGCGAATCACCTGAGAAATCGGCACTCCACTAAAATATTGGTTCTTCTGCTGTGTGTGTAATTTTAAAAGCGGAGAGGCAAGCGAAATTTTCAAAAAAAATGCACTGTTTTCATTTGAAAAGCACTGCACCAAGACAATCACCCCATGAAAATACGTGTTTTCCTGCAAACACAGGCACGCAGCGTGTTGCTCTAAAGACGCCCAATCAAAAGAGAGCCCTAAAGTGGGAGTAGTCAGGGTAAATTGATAATCCCCGATCCAATTCAGGTATTTATCAAGAACAAGCGGCAAGGAGCTCGCATTGTCTGCATAGGGCTCCCCTAAAAAGCCTTGCGCAATCGGTAACTCTAGCTCAAGGCTGGGAATTGTTAAAAAAGCCAGCGTTTATTCCACCGTCACTGATTTCGCTAAATTTCTTGGCTGATCGACGTCTGTGCCCTTCTCAACCGCCACGTGATAGGCCAACAATTGCAAAGGTATCGTGAATAACAGAGGAGATAAGACGCTGTTTTCAGGTACAGGCACATAAATAACCTCTGCCTCAATATCAGAAGGAAGGGTGACTTGACTGTCCACAAACAACAGCAGCTTTCCACCGCGCGCACTGACCTCATGCAAATTCGAGAGCATTTTTGGTAAAAGATGATCATTCGGCACCACGGCAACGACGGTCATGCTGTCATCGACCAAGGCGAGTGGTCCATGCTTCAGCTCTCCTGCTGGATAGCTTTCTGCATGAATATAGGACAATTCCTTCAGTTTTAAAGCACCCTCCATTACCACAGGATAATGAATTCCTCTACCTAAAAATAACGCATGGTGCGCTTTTGCAAATTTTTGCGCCATGACTTTGATGCTTTCATCCAGAGCTAAAACAGTCTCTACGCGCTCTGGAAGAGAGCGCATTGCTTGTAAAATGCTTTGACATTGCTCCGAGGTTAATGCGCGGCGTCGCCCTAATACGAGCGCCAACATTAATAAGGCCAAGAGCTGTGTGGTGAATGCTTTCGTGCTCGCCACGCCAATTTCAGGGCCCGCATGAGTAAGAAACGCCAGCTGTGCTTCTCGCACCAAAGAGCTGACCGGCACATTACAGATGGCAAGGCTGCCACTTAAATTCTTTTTCTCAATATCGCGCAATACCGCCAAAGTATCTGCCGTTTCCCCGGATTGGGAAATTAAAACCAGCAAGGTGTCTTCTGGGATGACTGGAGAGCGGTAGCGTAATTCACTAGCAATGTCGACCTGACAAGAAATCCCGGAGATTTGCTCTAGCCAGTATTTTGCCAACAATCCTGCATGGTAACTGGTACCACACGCAACGATTAATACCTGTTTAGTGCGCTCAAAAACGGCTTTGGAGTCTGCCCCAAAGACCTCATCCACAACCTCACCTTGTGTCAGCCTACCTTCCATCGCCTCAGAGAGCGCAAAAGGTTGCTCAAAAATTTCTTTTTGCATGAAGTGACGATAGTGCCCTTTTTCTGCTGACTCTAGTCTTACGGCCACTCGAGACACCTCTCGATTGACCAAATTACCCTCCACATCATACACATGGAAATGATTTTGTTTCACTTCTGCAATATCACCTTCCTCTAACATACAAAAATCTTGCGCAACAGGCAGTAAAGCAAGCGGATCGGAGGCAACAAAATGTCCATAATCTGAAACGCCGATGACCAAGGGGCTGCCTTGTCTTGCGCAGATTAAAGCATCTGGACTATCTTGACTGACAACAGCCAAGGCATACGCACCTTGTAATTCTTTGACTGTTTTTGCAACAGCCTGTAATAAATTACTAGAAGATTGTAGATTAAAATGTAAGCAATGAACGATGGCTTCTGTATCCGTTTCTGAGTGAAATACATAGCCTTTTTGTTTTAAGGAGTTGGCCAGTGTTTGATAGTTCTCAATAATGCCATTATGCACCAATGCCAATCCTTCGCCAGACTGATGTGGGTGCGCATTTTTTTCACTTGGTTTACCGTGCGTGGCCCAGCGAGTATGTGCTACTCCTACCGTTCCAGCCAGCGTTATTGTGGATAACTTTTCTGCTAAATTTTGCACTTTTCCACAGGTTCTAATGCGAGTCAGACCGTCCTGTGGCGATAGTACAGCAATGCCGGCAGAGTCATACCCTCTGTATTCCAGGCGCTTCAAACCCTCTAACAAAAGAGGGGCTATTTGTTTATTCGATACGCCACCAATAATGCCGCACATGTTTTCTTTCCTATCTTGCTCTTTGCAATGAAGCCGCATTTACATAAAAAGCGCTCGCTTCGCTGAGTTTATTCAGTTTTAGAGTCTTCTTTTTGATCTACTTTAGTAGGTCTTTTCCACTGTGGTATCGTTTGCTGTTTAGCTCTGGCTAACGTTAATTGGTTACTCGGCGCATCTTTTGTTAATGTAGTGCCCGCACCAATAAACGCTTCGCTACCCACTGTTACCGGCGCAATTAGCACCGAATTTGAGCCAATAAATGCGCCCGACTCAATCACCGTTTGATGTTTAGAAACCCCATCATAATTACAAGTGATTGTACCGGCCCCTATATTCACAGATTGACCAATTGTGGCATCGCCAACGTAGGATAGGTGATTAATTTTGCTTCCTGTCTCTACGGTTGAATTTTTAATCTCTACAAAGTTACCTATTTTGACCTGATGAGAAAGCTCCACAGAAGCTCGCAGACGCGCATAAGGCCCAATTTGACAGGCTTGGCCTGTTTTTGCACCCTCTAAGTAGGAAAAAGGATGCACAACGGTGTCTCTACCCAACTGGCAGTTTTTAATAACACAATGGCTACCTACCTGAACGCCATCGCCCAGTATGACTTCATCCTCAAAAACCACATTCACATCAATCACAACGTCTTTGCCCACTTTGAGTGAGCCGCGAATGTCTACTCGCGCTGGATCGAGAAATTGAACCCCTTCGCTCTGAAGCGCTTCTATTTGCCTGGCTTGAAAGACTCTCTCCATCACGGCCAATTCTTTTTTAGTATTAATGCCTAACACTTCCTCAGCAGACTGTGGATAAACCTCTTGTATTGGTAAGCCTTGCTTGACGGCATAGGACACCATGTCTGTGAGATAAAACTCGGCCTGCTTATTTAAGTTGGTTAACTTCGGTAAAAACTGAGCCAACAGCTCACCGCTGACAGCAAAAACACCAGCGTTAATTTCACACAGCGCGCGCTGAGCTTCATCCGCATCTTTTTCTTCCACAATGCCAGTAATTTTTCCGTGTTGATCACGTACAATTCTACCAAAGCCAAAAGGATTGCTGACTCGATTCACGATTAAGGACAACCCCTGTGTGGGGCATTTGCTGATCAAGTTAGACAAGGTTTGCGCTTCAATTAGCGGGATATCCCCCACCATCAACAAGACGATGTTGTTAGCTTTTAAATGGGGAAATGCCATTTTTACTGCATCCCCAGTACCCAGGGGTTGTGGCTGCTCCACCCAAGATATGCTTGGATGCCTCAAGGCGGCCTTTAAGGGCTCACTATCCCTTCCATGCACAATGAGGAGCTGCTCTGGAGACAGAGCATGGCAAGTATCGAATAAATGCTGTACAAGCGGTTTTCCACCCAATCGATGCAGCAGTTTGGGCTGGGAAGATTTCATCCTAGAGCCTGAGCCGGCGGCCAATATCACGATAGAAATTGACATGCGTTTCCCTATGAGCAATATGAGTTTTGAATACAGACAAAAAAGCACCGATTAATCATTGGTGTAACTTACACAAAAATTACACCCGTGTCAATCAGAATGAGTTATCTTTATTTCTTACCCTTAGCCCTCAATTCCTTGATAGTCCTTAAAAGCCCTACGGCGCGAGCCAGCTCTGCTCTGGCTGTATAGTAATCTAAATCCGTATCATAACCTTTGGCAAGCTTTTCCTCAGCGCGCAGCCTGGCCTTTTCCGCAGCCTGCTCATTGAGCTCTTCATTACGCATCACAGTGTCAGCTAAAATGGTCACAATATCAGGCTGCACTTCTAATATACCGCCGGAAACGAACACAATTTCTTCTTCACCATTTTCTTTAATAACACGAACAGGCCCAGGCTTGATTGTGGTTAATAAAGGCGCATGATTTGCCAAGATACCGAGATCACCAAGATCGCCGGTAACAAACAACATTTGAGCGCGACCAGAAAAAATGGCGGACTCAGCACTCACGATATCGACATGCATGGTCATTGCTTCAGACATTCTCTCGCCACCCTAATCAAATTAATGTTTACATAGTCAAGGCAAATTGCGACGACTATAAACGTTTTGCCTTTTCTACGGCCTCATCAATGGTACCAACCATATAGAACGCTTGCTCTGGCAAGTGGTCGTAATCCCCTTGAATGATGCCTTTGAAACCACGGATGGTTTCTTTTAAGGAGACGTATTTTCCAGGAGAGCCTGTGAAAATTTCTGCCACGAAGAATGGCTGAGAAAGGAACTGTTGAATCTTTCTCGCGCGAGACACAATCAACTTATCTTCGGCAGACAATTCATCCATACCCAAGATTGCAATGATGTCTTTGAGTTCTTTATAACGCTGCAAAATACCTTGCACAGCACGCGTGGTATCATAATGATCTTGGCCAACCACCAAAGGATCAAGCTGACGGCTGGTAGAGTCCAACGGATCCACTGCAGGATAAATACCCAACTCTGCAATTTGACGCGACAACACAACGGTTGCGTCCAAGTGAGAGAATGTGGTTGCAGGGGAAGGATCGGTTAAATCGTCTGCTGGCACGTATACCGCTTGAATAGACGTAATAGAGCCTTTCTTTGTTGAGGTGATACGCTCTTGTAAGCGACCCATTTCTTCCGCCAACGTAGGTTGGTAGCCCACAGCAGAAGGCATACGGCCTAACAACGCAGAAACCTCTGTTCCAGCCAAAGTATAACGATAGATATTGTCAATGAACAACAACACGTCGCTAGAGTCATCACGGAATTTCTCAGCAATGGTCAGGCCTGTCAAGGCAACGCGCAAGCGGTTTCCAGGCGGCTCATTCATCTGACCATATACCAGGGCCACTTTATCCAATACGTTAGAGTCTTTCATTTCATGATAGAAGTCGTTACCCTCACGAGTTCTCTCGCCAACACCGGCGAACACAGAGTAACCGCTGTGCTCAATCGCGATGTTACGAATTAACTCCATCATGTTCACGGTTTTACCCACACCGGCACCACCGAATAGACCCACTTTACCACCCTTAGCAAAAGGACAGATCAAGTCAATCACTTTAATCCCTGTTTCAAGCAACTCTTCAGTCGCTGCTTGTTCCTGGAATGAAGGAGGCGCTCTGTGAATAGGCATACGCTCATCTTCACCAACAGGGCCCTTTTCATCAATAGGGCGCCCCAACACATCTAGAATTCGGCCCAGGGTTTTCTTACCCACTGGCACCATGATTGGTGCGCCTGTGTTTTCAGTACGCAATCCTCTACGCAAGCCATCTGTGGTACCCATCGCAATGGTTCTAACAATCCCATCACCCAGCTGTTGTTGCACTTCAAGGATAATGTCTCCACCTTCTACCATGAGCGCATCATACACTTTAGGCACGGATTCTCTAGGGTACTCGACGTCTACAACGGCGCCAATGATTTCAACAATGGTGCCCATATTCCGCTGAGATGTTGCTTGTGTATTCATAACCAATTCTCATTCTCTCTCAAATTAAAACAAAATTCGTAAAAAACTAAACGGCCGCCGCACCTGAAACAATTTCAGATAACTCTTGAGTAATCGCAGCCTGCCTCGCTTTATTATAAATTAACTGGAAATCATCCATTATTTGACCAGCATTGTCAGATGCGCTCTTCATTGCAACCATTCGCGCGGCTTGTTCACACGCTGCGTTTTCCACTGATCCCTGATAAACCATGGATTCAATGTAACGGCTTAATAACGAATCTAACAAAGACTTAGCATCAGGCTCATAAATATAATCCCAGTAATGGCCCTTGTCTTTTGATTCTTCTGAAGGGGCAATTGGCAACAACTGCGTTAAAGTCGGTTTTTGTGACATGGTATTCACAAAAGTGTTGTAGGCAATATAGAGCGCATCAATGGCCTTTTCTTGAAATGCCTTTAGCATAACTTGGACGGCACCAATTAATTCTTCAACCGTAGGCGCTTCACCTAATCTGCAGCTTGAGCCGATAATTTCCGCGCCCATTCTTTTGAAAAAGCTATCGGCCTTGCCTCCAATCAAGGAGAACTTTAAAGAGACACCCGCATCTTCCCACTGTTTCATTTGCTCAATCACAGCACGAAATAAATTCGCATTTAGGCCACCACACAGCCCCCTGTCTGTCGAAATCACAATGATGCCTATGCTTTTAGCTTTGCGCAGGTCATCTTGCAAATAGTGGTGCCTATATTCTGGGCGCCCCGTGGCTAAATGATTCACCACCTCAACGATTTTGTCAGCATAAGGCCTGGAGGCGCGCATGCGCTGCTGCACCTTTTTCATTTTAGAGGCAGCAACCATCTCCATCGCTCGAGTAATCTTTTGAGTACTCTTAATGCTTTTGATCTTATTTCGTATCTCTTTTGTGCTAGCCATACTTATGCCTTTACCAGGTTTGCGTTGCCACAAACGCCTCTATTGCTGCTTTCATTTGCTTTTCGACTGCATCATCAAAGTTTTCAGGATCTTCATTGATTTGGCTCAACAAACTTGCATGCTTATCAGACATGAACTCATGCATATCGCTTTCAAAACCAACCACTTTGTTTAAAGGGACTGCGTCTAAATACCCTTTGTTTGCAGCGTACAAAATGATCGCCATTTGTGCTGTGGTCAAAGGTTGATATTGCTTTTGCTTCATTGCTTCCATCACACGCTGCCCTCTCTCTAGCTGCCTGCGTGTTGCTTCATCGAGATCGGAGGCAAACTGAGAGAATGCAGCAAGCTCACGGTATTGAGCAAGTGCCAAACGAATACCACCGCCCAACTTCTTAATAATCTTAGTTTGCGCTGCGCCCCCTACACGAGACACAGACAAGCCTGCGTTAATTGCAGGACGGATATTTGCGTTAAACAAATCCGTTTCTAAGAAGATCTGTCCATCAGTAATAGAAATTACGTTGGTTGGAACGAATGCAGATACGTCCCCTGCTTGGGTTTCAATGATAGGTAGCGCCGTTAATGAGCCCGTTTTACCCTTGACAGCACCCTTTGTAAACTTTTCAACATACTCTTCATTGACTCGCGCCGCTCTTTCTAGCAAACGAGAATGTAGATAAAACACGTCTCCAGGATAAGCCTCACGACCTGGTGGGCGGCGCAATAACAAGGAAATCTGACGGTAAGCCCAAGCTTGCTTGGTCAAATCATCATAAATAATCAGCGCATCTTCGCCTCTGTCTCTAAAGTACTCACCCATTGCACAACCAGCATAAGGCGCGATGTACTGTAAAGAAGCGGCATCTGCGGCAGTTGCTGCTACCACTGTGGTATAGGCCATTGCGCCATGCTCTTCTAGCTTACGCACCACAGAGGCAACGGAAGAGGCTTTCTGACCAATTGCAACATAAATACACTTAACACCCGTATTTTTCTGGTTAATAATCGCGTCAATCGCAATCGCGGTTTTACCGGTCTGCCTATCACCAATGATCAGCTCGCGCTGCCCCCTACCTACAGGCACCATCGCGTCAATTGCTTTTAGGCCGGTGGCCAATGGCTGCCCAACTGATTTGCGAGCAATCACGCCAGGCGCGACCTTTTCAACCGGGGAAAATTCAATTGCGCGTATCTCACCTTTGCCATCAATGGGCTGCCCCAAGGCATTCACAACACGGCCCAACAGACACTCGCCCACAGGCACTTCCAAAATCTTACCCGTACATTGCGCAGATTGACCTTCCGCCAAATGCTCCGCAGGCCCCAACACAACAGCCCCCACAGAGTCGCGCTCCAAGTTCAACGCCATGCCATAGGTATTACCTTCAAACTTGATCATTTCACCTTGCATCGCATTTTGCAGGCCGTGCAAACGTACGATGCCGTCGCTCACGCTGATGACCGTGCCTACCGTCTTGGTTTGAGCATCTACATCAAGCTGCTCAATACGCTGTTTAATTAATTCACTGATCTCTGTTGGATTTAATCGCATGGTTGACCCCAAGAAATACTAAATAAAACTTTCTGATAATCGTGATAATCGTCCCCGAATAGAACCATCGACCACAGAATCACCAATTTCAACAATTGCTCCGCCAATTAAGCTTTCTCTCACTTCACTGGTCAATAGGACGCGCTGATTGTGCTTGCGCTGTAGCGCATCTTGAAATGACTTTAAAAAAGCGTCTGAAAGCGGCTTTGCAACAATCAACTTAACCGCTACCGTTTGCTCTTCTCGTAAACGCAGCTCATGAAACTGTGCTGCAATTTCAGGGATCAATAACAATCTATCAAAGTGCGCCAAAACTCGAAAAAAATTTTTGACAGAGACGGGCGCACCTGCGGGTGCTAATCCCGATAAAAAATCTATCGCCACGCCGGGCAGACACTTTGGATGGCCTAAAAAGCCCTGTGTAGCCTTGTCTTGTATAACCTGTGCATAAAAAGCAAGCGCTTCATCCCACGAGTCGAGTTGGCTTTCTTGTTTGGCGAGCGCGAAAACAGCCTTGGCGTAGGGCCTTGCAACCACCACAGGTGTAATCATAACTTAATCCTCAATTGGTCAGGCCATCTACAAGCTCTTGCAGCAGGCGCTCGTGCTTGTGCACATCAATCTCTTGTTTCAGAATTTTTTCCGCACCAAATACTGCGATCTTAGCTACCTCTGAGCGCAAGGATTCTTTGGCCTGCATAATCAAGGTGGAAACTTCTTGCTCTGCTTTTTGCATCAAGCGCGCAACCTCTTCTTCTGCCTGAGCCTTTGCATGCTCAATGATAGCCGCCGCTCTTTTATGCGCGTCATCAACAATGACCATCCCTTTTTCTTTAGACTCCGTTAAGACCGCAAGCGATCTTTCCTGGCTCAAAACAAGATCTTTATGTCCTTTTTCTGCTGCAGCCAACCCATCGGCAATTTTCTTTTGACGATCAGCCATGGCTGTATGCAATGGCGGCCATACAAATCTCATTGTAATCCACACAAACAGAGCAAACGTGATCATTTGACCAAATAGCGTTGCATTTAGATTCACGGCTGTTCCCCTTGGATAAATGGACGGTAATTATTTAACCAAAGCCAACACTTGCGCAGCAAATGGACTTGAGAAGGCAAACCACATGCCTATACCGATACCGATCATCACGACCGCATCCAGCAAACCGGCCACCAAAAACATACGCGCCACCAATCTGCTTTCCAACTCAGGCTGTCTGGCCAAGGCCTCCAAAAACTTCCCGCCTAGCAAAGCGAAACCAATCGCCGTTCCAAACGCGCCTAGCGCCAAAATCAAACACACACCAAAAACAGTAACACTGTTTAGTTGGGCAATTAAAACTGCAGCTTCCATGAGGTATCCCCTTATATTTTAAGTTAAAGAAAAATTTAAAAAAGCCTGACTAATGTTTTTCGCAAGCCATCCCAAGATAAATAATGGTCAGCATCATAAAAATAAATGCCTGCAAGGTCACAACCAAAATATGAAACAGAGCCCATATCAATCCAGGCATCCACTGTATCCACCACGGCAAAATTGCGATTAAGACAAAAATGAGTTCGCCGGCGAAAAGATTACCGAACAACCTAAGCGCCAAAGAAATAGGCTTGGAGACCTCTTCAACCAGGCGCATGAGTATGTTTAGTGGCATCATGTATGGGCCAAAGGGCTGAGTTAATACCTCTTTTAAAAACCCACCCACACCTTTGATCTTCAGGTTGAAAAACAAGATCAAAAGAAAAACTGTTAAGGCCATACCAAGAGTAATGTTCAAGTCTGTGGTGGGCACTACTCTGAAATAATGCACGCCAAACAAAGCCAACACCCTAGGCAGCAAATCAACAGGGAGTAGATCCATGGTGTTCATCGAGAAGATCCAGATAAAAATTGTAAGCGCCAGTGGTGCAATCAGCTTACTTGATCCGTGAAAATTTTTAGTCACCTCTCCATCAACAAACTCATAGACCATTTCTATAAAGTTTTGCAGGCCAGAAGGCACTCCTGCAGTTGCCTTTCTAGCCACGCTGAAAAAAAAGGCTGACAGTGCGGCAGCTAAAAAAACGGCAACCAACAAGGAGTCTAGGTTAACAGAAAACCCACCAAACTCGTAAGAAAAGTTAGTCAAATGATGAGTAACATACTCAATGGATGTAATACTATCGGACCCCAATCTCTACACTCCAGTTCATGCCAACCATAATAGTTAAAACAATGTTTAACAAATAAAAACTAAGGACCCCAGCTGCCAGGGCGCTTGATGAAAAAATGGGCATATTAAAAACCAGCACCATCAGAGCAAAGTGCAAGGCAATCTTAATAAACTCAGCCACGTATAGCCGCCCTAATTCATGCATCGCAGATTTTGCCTTTTTTTCAAGCAAGATACAACCGTAAAATAGGAAGTTTGAAAAAAAACACACAAAAAAACCAACCCCAAGCGACATGGCTACCTTTATGTCCGCACAAAGCAGAGCAATGAGCATTAACAGGGGCAGAAACAACGCCTCTGTGATTAATAATGCTTTAGGGGAGGATGGCTTTATCATTGAGCTGGTTGATTAAATTAACACAAGAAGAGAGTATACTTAATCCCCTGAAAACGTTCAAGTCACGATTTGACTGGTTAAAAAACTTAGGTAACTAATTCTATAGGTTCTTAAGTAACTCCCCGCTTAAGCGGGGATAAAAAAATATCAACCAAGCCGTCGAACAGCAGAAAACTACTGGATGTGCGCTAAAATGCCATCTAGCTCTTCGGGGTTGCTATAGCGAATGACAACAGTACCTTTACCTTTGCCGCTGTGGCGAATGGTCACAGCCGCCCCCAGCTTTTCTGCTAAATCCTGCTCTAATCGGCGAATATCTGGATCAACACGGGTATCAAACAAGACGGCGTCTGTCTCCACCTCTTGTAACCGCGCAATAATCCGTTCTGTTTCGCGCACAGAAAGACCGCGCTGTATAACCGTTTTGGCCATTTGACTTTGAAGATGCCCCCTAACCCCAAGCAATGCACGCGCATGCCCCATCTCTATTTCCTGACGAGCAAGCATACCCTGCACATCGGGATTTAAGGATAATAAGCGAATCAAATTCGTCACACTAGCGCGTGATTTCCCAACCATTTCTGCAACTTGTAAATGCGTTAAACTCAGATCGTCGGCTAGTTTTTTGAGCGCTTTGGCTTCTTCTACTGGATTGAGATCTTCTCGCTGAATATTCTCAATTAAGCCGATGGCCATAGCTGCATCATCTGTTACGTCTTTGATGATAGCCGGAATGTATTCCAGCCCTGCTTTCTGAGAGGCGCGCCAACGACGCTCCCCTGCTAAAATTTCATAATAAGCGCCGCTGATATTTTTACGAACCAAAATAGGCTGAATTACACCTTGTGTACGAATAGAGTCCGCAAGCTGCTCAATTCCCTCATCTTTGATCGTGTTCCTGGGTTGAAATGGGCCAGCTTTGATTGCTTCTACCGGCAAAGAGACCAGTTTTTCTCGATTCAAAGCAGGTGCAGGCAATGCTCCTGGCTCACCCTCTGCAGCGCTATCCATTCCCTCTATTACGGACACCGCCTCTCCAATCTCTCCCAGAGTATTAGCTAGCAGCTCCCCCAATCCTTTTCCTAATCCGCGTTTTTTTGAAGACATAATGAATCCCTTTACCGTTATAATGCTTCTGCTGACAGCGCCGAGGTGGTTTTCTGGCTTTTGCTGCGCCGTTTTATCATCTCACTTGCCAAAGCCATATACGCAGCAGCCCCCCGTGAACTTTTATCATACAGGTGTACTGGCAATCCATGACTAGGCGCCTCAGCTAACCGAACATTTCTAGGAATCACGGTTTGATAGACTTTGTTGCCAAAATGCTTAATTAGCTGATCGGAAACTTCTGTAGCCAGCCGATTCCTTGGATCAAACATAGTTCGAATAATACCGCTAATTTGCAACTGTGGATTAACGGTGTGTTTCAGCTGAGAAATGGTGTTGAGCAAATCCGTCAGCCCCTCTAAAGCAAAATACTCGCACTGCATTGGAATGATCACAGCCGTTGCTGCGGTCAATGCATTCAAGGTCAACATGTTAAGCGCGGGCGGACAATCAATCAAAATAAAATCATAGTTTCCCTGAATACTGTTTAAGCTTTCTTCCAGTAAGCGTTCCTTGTTGGTTTTTTTTAACAACCCCACCTCTGCTTCTGTCAAATCACTGTTTGCCGGAATTAAATCATAACCAGCGGGTGTATTATGGATAATCACCTCTGCGACACTGGCTTCTTGACGCAACAGATCATTCATGGTCGCATCGAGTTGTGTTTTATCCGCTCCCGATCCCATGGTTGCATTGCCCTGTGGATCAATATCGCATAACAACACCCTTTCACCCATTGCTACTAAGGAGGCTGCTAAATTAACGCAGCTTGTTGTTTTTCCCACTCCTCCTTTTTGATTGGTGAGGGCTATGATTTTGTCTGACACAGTGCTAATCCTTAAATGATGTAGTTTTTCTTATAACTAGTAAGTAATGCTGCCAATCTTTTGTAGGAATGGTTAAAGGGATCACTGCCTCCATCGATACCCAGTTCGGCAATTGGCTAATTTCATCCAATGCCGCATCTCCTTTCATGGCCAAAATCTTGCTCTGATTATCACACAAATGTTGAATAAGTTGCAGCATCTTTGGGAGTTTCGCAAAAGCACGAGTCACCACAGAGTGAAAAGCAGTGCTTTCAGAGACATTTTCTACGCGGCTGTGGATAACTCGAACATTACTTAATGCCAACCGATGGATCACTTGCCTTAAGAACTGCACTCTTTTGTTTGCGCTCTCAATTAAAGTAAACTCACAGGCCGGGGAAAAAATTGCTAAGGGAATGCCAGGCAGACCGGCGCCGGATCCAACATCCGCAATGCGGGATCCGTGCAAGTAAGGCGCTATCGATAAACTATCCAAAATGTGCCTAAACACCATTTCTTCTGCTGACTTTACAGCAGTTAGGTTATGCACTTTGTTCCACTTGTTGAGCAACTCTAAATAAGAGACTGTTTTCTCGATTTGCTCAACTGAAGCCGAAAGTGCTAATTCAGATAAAGCTCGCTTGCAGATGTCAAATAATGAGGTATCCACCATCAGAAAAGGCTCTCGGACAGCTGTTCTTTTTTCAAATAAATCAGCAAAATTGAAATCGCAGCTGGCGTTACGCCAGAAATTCGATGAGCCTCCCCAACGGTCTGTGGTTTAATTCTCGATAGCTTTTCTTTAATCTCATTGGATAACCCGGAAATTTGGCGATAATTAAAATTCAGCGGGATTTTTGTTTTCTCATGCTTTTTCAGTTTATTGATTTCATGTGTTTGCCGCGCAATATACCCCGCATATTTTATCTGAATTTCGAGCTGCTCTTCCGCTTCTAGGCTTAATGGCTGCTCAGGCTTATTAATCCCTTCTATTTCGATCAGATCTCGATAAAAAACCTCTGGGCGTTTTAAGAAATCGATGGCTTTGATTTCCTGTGTAATCGGAAATCCATATTTTTCGTTAATTTTCGCATCTAGCATTGAGCTGGGTTTCATCGAGCAAGCACCTAAACGCTGCAGCTCTGCTTTGACTTGCTGTTGTTTCGCACAAAAAAGCGCCCAACGCTGCTCATCGATCAAGCCCAGCTCTTTGGCCATTGGTGTTAAACGTGCATCAGCATTGTCTTCGCGTAACAATAACCTATATTCTGCTCGAGAAGTAAACATACGATATGGCTCTTGGGTGCCCTTTAAAATCAAATCATCGATCATCACACCCAAATAAGCTTCATCTCTTCTAGGATACCAGGCAGGCCGTTGCTGATAGGCTAATGCTGCATTGATTCCAGCTAAAATGCCTTGTGCAGCGGCTTCTTCATACCCTGTGGTCCCATTGATTTGACCAGCAAAATACAACCCGTTTAATACCTTGGTTTCTAAGGTGTGCTTTAAACAAGTGGGTTCAAAATAATCGTACTCAATGGCATACCCCGGCCGAGTAATATGCGCCTGCTCAAGGCCGGCGATTGAGTGAATAAACTTGAGCTGAATATCAAAGGGCAAGCTGGTAGATAATCCATTGGGATATAACTCAATTGTATCTAACCCTTCTGGTTCGATGAAAATTTGATGCCGATTTTTATCTTTAAAGCGCACCACTTTGTCTTCAATCGAAGGACAATACCTCGGGCCAATCCCTTCTATTTGACCCGTGTATAAAGGGGAGCGATCTAAGGCGCCCAGGATCAAATCATGCGTGTTTTGATTAGTATAAGTGATATGACAAGGGACTTGTCTTGGGTGCATGGCCAAAGAGCCCATAAAAGAAAAAACCGGCTCTGGTTGTGTGCCTGGCTGCTGTTCTAGTTGAGACCAATCAACCGTGCGCCCATCAATCCTAGGCGGCGTTCCTGTTTTTAAGCGTCCAACAGGAAAGGGGAGTTCGCGCAAACGTGCCGCCAAAGCAATAGACGGCTGATCGCCCGCGCGACCACCGCCATAATTTTTATCCCCGATGTGAATTTTTCCAGCCAAGAAGGTGCCCACAGTTAAAATCACAGTAGGGGCATAAAACTTCAATCCCATCTGAGTGACAATACCAGCAACCCGGTCACCTTGGACGATCAAATCATCCACAGATTGCTGAAAAATAAAGAGGTTTTCTTGATTTTCTACGGCGCGCCGAATAGTCGCCTTATATAAAACCCGGTCCGCTTGTGCACGAGTAGAGCGCACTGCTGGGCCTTTGCTGGCATTTAATGTACGAAATTGGATGCCTGCTTTGTCAGCGGCTAACGCCATAATGCCGCCCAATGCGTCAATCTCTTTGACCAAATGCCCTTTTCCTATACCACCAATGGCAGGGTTGCAAGACATTTGCCCAATTGTTTCAACAGAGTGGCTGAGCAGACATGTCGCTACACCCATACGTGCGGAAGCCAAAGCAGCCTCTACACCAGCATGCCCTCCCCCCACAACAATGACGCCAAATTGCTTAGGATAATCCACGATTTTTCGCTCTTATTTACCAATACAAAAGGTAGAGAAAATCTCACCCAATAAATCTTCCACGTCAAATTCACCTGTGATTTGACAAAGCGCTTTGTGCGCACGTGTTAATTCTTCTGCCATCAACTCAGGCATAGATTGCTTTTCTAAATGCTCATAAGCTCGCGCCATAGAAGCCAAAGCTTCCTCGAGCAAAACCAAGTGCCGTTTTCTCGCGACAAAACCAGACTCTTCGGTTGTTTTGACGCCTGCCATATCAAGAATACTGTGTTTTAACGCGTCTATGCCAAGTTTTAATTTGGCTGAAACACGCACCGCTTGGAAGTCATCTTCTTTTACACAGACGCCTAGGGGCGCCCCGGTGATGTCTTGCTTGTTTAATACAACCAAAAATTTATCAGACACCAGCTCTGCTTTTAGCAATGATTTCGACTGTGACAAAGCTTTGCTATCAAAAACGCTTTGCGATTCATCATGAACCCATAAAATCAAATCAACCTGTTGAGCCACCGCTTTAGCGCGCTCGATACCAATGGCCTCTATTTGACACTCTGTTTCTCGCAGCCCCGCTGTGTCTAAAAAATGTATTGGTATTCCCTCTAGTAAAACCTGCTCTCGAATCACATCTCGTGTTGTCCCGGCAAACTCGGTAACGATAGCCACCTCATCGCCAACCAGCTGATTCAGCAAAGAAGATTTGCCTGCATTGGGAGAGCCCATAATAGCCACTTTCACTCCTTGGTTAAGCAGCATGCTTTGGGTTGCGCTTTGAATCAGTGTGCTCAACGTGTCTTTTATCTGAGCGCAATGATTTAACAGTGTTTTATCATTAATGGCATCAATGTCTTCTTCTGCAAAATCAATATTTGCTTCTACTAAAACGCGTAGTCTTAAAATGGTTTCTGTGATTTGATGAATTTTTTTAGAAAAAGCCCCTTGTAAGGAATTTAAAGCACCCTGAACGGCTTGTTGAGATTGGGCATGAATTAAATCCGCAATAGCTTCCGCTTGGGTGAGATCAATTTTTCCATTTAAAAAAGCGCGCTGGCTAAACTCTCCTGGCTGAGCCATTCGAGCACCTAGCGCCAGAAATGCCTCGATCAAGGAGGCCATCACACCTACCCCCCCATGTCCTTGCAGCTCTAAAACAGGCTCCCCTGTAAAAGAGGCTGGGGCTGCAAAGTAAAGCGCGACGCCTTGATCTAATAGCACCCCCTCTGGACTATAAAATCCTGTACAAACCGCTTGCCTTGGGGGTAGATGCTTTCCCTTACAAACAACTGAAATCCATTCAGGAACCAGCGGACCCGAGACACGAATAACACCTACGCCCCCCACACCAGGTGGGGTTGCTTGTGCAACAATCGTGTCAGCGGAGTCATACATGCGCATTATTTTTCAATTTTTCTCAAAATCAACCATTGTTGCAGGATGGAAAGCAAGTTATTAGCCACCCAATACAACACCAACCCTGAAGGAAACTGCAAAAATAACACAGTAAAGATAAATGGCATGGCCATCATCATTTTAGCCTGCATAGGATCAGGCGGAGTAGGATTCATTCTTTGCTGTAACAGCATCGTGGTCCCCATGATGATGGGTAATACATAAAAAGGATCTTTACTGGATAGATCTTGAATCCAGAACATAAACGGCGCTAAACGCAACTCTACGCTCTCTAAGAGCATGTAATAAAATGCGATAAAAACAGGGATTTGCACCAGAATAGGCAAACACCCACCCAATGGATTTACTTTTTCTTTACGATAAAGTTCCATCATTTTTTGAGAGAACGCAGCACGATCATCACCATACGTCTGCTTTAATTGCTCCATTCTAGGCTGTAAACGTCGCATATTACCCATGGAGCGATAACTTGCTGCAGAAAGCTTATAAAAAACGAGCTTGATCACCAGTGTTAACGCAATGATGGACCAGCCCCAGTTTCCAATATACTGATGAATATGCGTCAGGAACCAAAAGAGAAACGAAGAGATAGGCCATAGAAACCCGTAATCCACGGTTAATTCTAATCCTGGAGCAATCACTTTTAATGTCTCTGCAATTTCTGGCCCCAAATAAACCTGTCCATGCGTAGTCACACTTTGCTGACTATCCACTTGAATTTTTGGCCCTACTGAACCAAGCACATACTCGCCCTGTTGGTTTAGGCGGCTAAAATACTGCTGTGTTTCTTGCTTATTGGGAATCCAAGCACTGAGGAAGTAATGCTCGACCATAGCAGCCCAACCACCTGGCACGGTGGCCTTAGGTGTTTTGTTGAACTTATCGTAGGGGATCTTTTTAAACGGTTTTTCCGGTGTGGATATTGCTCCCCCTTGATAGGTCTGCATCACTAAAAAACTGCCTTTTGATTTTTCATGCGCCAGAGGTTTTCTTGCGATTTGCCCGTAGGCATTACCCAACCATGGTAAATCCCGATGATTCGTCACCGTGTGTTCAATTTCGACCCGGTACTGTCCAGGGTATAATCTAAAGCGTTTAACAACAAAAATACCTTGATTATCCTGCCAAGTTAAAGGAACCTCTAATACCTCCTGGCCTGGCTGCAGAGCATAGTGAGTCTGCGCAGCGCTATACACTCCTCGACCCGCTCTATAAGAGTCCGGACCCTCCTCTCCTAAGACTCCGCTTTGTAGATAATAATGACGGTTGTCTGATTTATCTAATAAAGTAAACCCTTGCCCAGTATTGTCTTGAGTCTGTGGATAATTTTTTAATTCCGCATAAACGATATCGCCACCTTTGGGGCTGATTTTGAGGCGCAGCACATCCGTTTCAACTAAAATATACGCATTAGCGCTCACATCATTGCGCTCAGATGCTATCGTGAGAACCTCTGGCTCAGCAGAAAGAGGGGTTGGCAATTCATCTAAATTAGCCACGCTGACTGTTTCTGTACCGGGGGATGCTGCGTGTGTAGCGGGCGCAGGGGCGGGATGCTCTTTTATCCACAGAGAATAAAGGTTAAAGCAAAGTAAAGCTAACGCCACATACAAAAATAGGCGAGTTCGGTTAATATCCATAAAAAACTCCACTAAGGTACAGGATCGTATCCGCCAGGACAGAAGGGGTGGCAACGACAAATTCTACGCAAACCAAGAAAAAATCCCTTGATAGCGCCATGTTTCGTCAATGCTTGTTGAGCGTAATCCGAACAACCAGGATAAAATCGACAACAAGTCCCCACAATGGGCCGACCCAATATTTGGTAACTTTTAATAAAAAACAACATCGATTTCAATGGTAGTTGGCTAAGGTTTTCCATAATTGCATCAAGTCATCAAAAAAAGCTTGGTTTTCGGTGATTAACTCGTAGTGATTCACAACCAAAACCACATCAAACTGGCCAATTAAATGCCTATTACATCGAAAGCTTTCCCTTGCTATGCGTTTAACTTGGTTTCTTTTGTTAGCAAGCTTGCATTTCTTTTTTGCAACCACAATACCAAGACGGCTAATCCCCTCTGGGTTGCTGCGAATGTGAGCCCTAAAGAATCGGGTTTTAAGCACCCGACGTGTATGAAATACACCTTGGTAGTCTTTAGGGCAGAGCAATCTCGCTTGCTTAGGGAATGCTGCGGGGGCAACTAATGGTACTGTTTGCAATTTATTAAATAGGACTATGAGCGTTCATCAGAAACAGTAAGACGCTTCCTGCCTTTCTGGCGCCTGCGTTTTAACACTTCGCGACCGTTTTTAGTGGCCATTCTTGCTCTAAACCCGTGTTTTCTAGCCCGTTTTACGGTGCTAGGCTGAAAAGTTCTCTTCATAACTAACCTCAAAAAAATGGATACTTGATCCCCATGGAATAAGACACGTAACTATATGGCATTTGAGTAAGTCCTGTCAATGCCCATCAGAGAGGCTTAATGAACCATTGGGAACAAAGGCGTTATCTTTCATGAGCACCCTGCTATGTGCTCTTATCCGCTCCAAAATGTCGCGTGGGTATTAAATAAAACTTAATATTCTTGATCTCTTGAATAGATCTATGGTGATTATTAGGCGCCAATTATCTGTGGGTAAGTATGAATTTTACTTATTTTATAATAGGGTAAGAGGAGCGATTGTAGGCAAGAAACCCGTGTAAACGCACAGGGATAGATTGTGGATAACTCCTCATTTATGAAAACCCTCAAAGGTTATCCACAAAAGAGGCGGGGTTCAAATAAAAACTAGCTAAGTTATGCACAGGTATGTTTAGGAGATCAAAGAACACACACTCGCTACTTACGTGCCGAAGTAATAATCATAATATAAGTATAAAATGAATTTATTAAGTTTATAAGGCGAAACCTGTCTGTGGATAATCTTCTTAATGGTATTAAAATCAATTGGTTGCTGGTTTTCAAAGCGGTGAATAGAGCACTCTGATCCCGTTGGGTAGCTTGTGGATAACTAAGCCCTGTCTACAAGTTTGTGCATAACTCGCTTACTTATCAACAGGTCTTAGGTGTGGTATTTCCTGGTTACACACAAAATCCTGTGGATAACTGGATGGTTGGCTTAGTTGTCAGGTAGGAGTAAACTTGGGGTTAGAAAAAGAAACTCTGGCAAATGAACCAAGAATTTTGTTAGTGGTTAAATCAATTTTTAATATCCTTTCAGAACACTGCGATGACAAAGCACAGGCCACGACTTGGCTTTTTGTCTATCAGGCAGATAACGCATGGCAAAAAGCATGCCCCTGGCGTTGCTAAAGCAAATGAGGAGCAATAAAACCTGTGAATGTGGCATTACTGTGGCAAGAGAGCTTAGAGCAGCTCAAGCAAGAGATCTCTCAACAACATTACAATCAATGGATTAGCCCCTTGCAGGCGGAGATCGGAGAAGAGCACCTGACTTTATGGGCGCCGAACGAGTATGTATTGGAGGGGGTCAGTCAAAATTATTTGGGGCGTGTGACCAAGATTTTAACCGCACTGAATAATAACCAGCCGGTACGCATTATGCTGGGGGTGGGGGTTAGTCCTAAATCCATGGCCAGCAAGCCCTTGCCGGTTAGAGAGGCCGTGTTGGCAGAAGCGTCGGATGGGGATGGAGATCTGGAAGAAGAGGGCGCCCCTTTTTATGGAAAGCTAGAGATAGGACAAAGAGCGCTCAACCAGCAGCCCATGGCCCAGCAACCAGTAAGGGCGCCTGTTTTTCATCAAAACAATCTCAACCCAAGCCATGTCTTTGAGACTTTTGTAGTGGGTAAGTCTAATCAATTGGCAGAAGCCGCAGCTAAGCAAATTGCACAGAACCCTGGTAGTGCTTATAACCCGTTTTTCTTATACGGGGGGGTGGGCTTGGGTAAGACGCACTTGATGCAAGCTGTGGGTAATTTTATCTTAGAAAAAAAGAAAA
>JAHFQF010000070.1 GCA_023266435.1 Legionellales bacterium
CTTTCAAAAAGAAAACGATGCTTTTAAAGCCCTGCTGCAAATGAAGCAGTTTCATTATCAGCCCGAGTCTCGAGAGGCCTTAGAAAATACTGCTGCTTTTCAATATTTTTTGTCAGAGTGTGCGGTACTCTTACAGGAGATGCAAGAAAAATTTAATCATCTTGAGATTGATTATATGGCCCTGCGTTACCTTGCGCCGATTGCTCAGGCCGCGATTTCGCTTGCTATCGGGCAGATAGAAGCTGTTTTTTCAAAACTGCCTGATTTTACGTGTACTATCCCGCGCAATACACTGCTTTTAACTTCTTTTGAGGGTATGGCCGTCAAAAAGCCTCGGCCTAGCCCTGACTCGGCATCCAATATACCCAAGATCCTTCGAAATGCATGTTTCTAGCTGCCCGAGTTTACCCAGCTGAAGCCTTCTTCGCCTCGCAATAGTGTTGACTATTTCTCGGCTCAGAAGACTACATCCGACTAAACTCGCTTTGCTATAAACTACGCATTTTGAAAGATCTTGGGTATATACCCAAGAAACTCCAAAATACCTGTTTCTAGCTGCCCGAATTTAACCATCTGCAGCCTTCCTCACCTCGCAATAGTATCGACTATTCCTTGGTTCGGAAAACTGCACCTGGCTAAATCCGCTTTGCTATAAACTACGCATTTTGAAGCATCTTGGGTATATAGGCAAAAAGTCTTCATTAGAGGTTCGCACCCTGTTGCAAGTTAGTTAAACAAAGCCTATCATAGGCATTTATTTGGCTAACAATTACGCGGTGTGATATGCCTTTTGGATTTCCGTTATTTGGCGCGAAAGAGCCCCCTAAGAAAAACGCTCTAAAATTAAGTGAAGTGCACACATACTTACAAGGCTTTGTACAGCGAGCCTTTCAAGCAGTGAGCGATATAAACGCACGCAATGAAGCAGCCCCGGCCAATGATGCGACAGACAGCATCCGGCAACTGCTCAGCAAAACGCAAAGCTTGCTCAGAAAAATCAGCCAAATCTTAGAAAAAGTGCAGGGGCCCTCTTGGTACAGCGTTATACCTGCTAGTTATGGGCAGTCTTTAATTGAAGCTGCTTATGAGATGCTCGGGCTATGTCATCCATTTATCTTTGAAATATACAGGGATTTGTACAATCAAGGTTTATTGGCACCTGAGGAAATCTGCAAAATCCATTCTATCGATGCGAGTCTGACGACACTAGAAACCTCTTGTAATACTTTATTAAAACTTGGTCTGCAAGGAAAAGAGCCTTTTAATTTTGAGGTCGATTCCATGCTCTTACAAGATTTGGTAGCAAGCCATAAATCTGCTTATCATTCGGCCATGCGGAAACAATTTGCAGCGTCACCAGCGTACATTCATTTTCACAAGGAATTTAGTCTGCTTTTTGAAGAGTTTAAGAGTAAATTCGAAAATTTAGAGATAGACTATACGGCACTGTCACAGTTTAATTTTATTGTAAAAGCTACTTTAAAATCGGCATTTGAACAAATAGACACTGTTTTAGACGCACTACCTAATTTCAAAAAAATTCCGTCCGAACTGACTGAAAGCGAGCAGCATCGGTGGGGAGCATTTTCATGGACACAACATGCAATGACGTCGTTTAGGCGATCTATGAGAGCCTCTTTTCGCAGATCTTCTAGTCAATACTCTAAACATAGTTTTAAATGCGCTGGCACACAGCCAACCGAGGAAGACATTCCGCTTGCGTCTGCAGCGGAAGAAGCAAGTCAAGGTGAGCAACACGGAGACAAGTTTCGCCCCTCGATAAACATGAGTTAGAGTATAAAATCAAACATCCCCCGCCTTGATGAAGATGCGCCTCAGGAAGAGAGCGCATTGTCTGTTGCCTCGCAATAAGTTTGATGCAGATCAGCATAGATTTTTTTCAGAAAGCTACCAATATCTAGTTTTATGACTGGATATCCTGCGACTGTGATCCTACACTTGTGTATATAGGAGGATCGAAATATGGATGTACACGTGCTAGGTGCTCACCACAATGAGCCAGTTGATCATAAAGCCATTAATGCGCAATGCAGTTGTTTCGCAATGCGTAAAGCGGCTCGAGCTGTCACACAATTCTTTGATCATATGCTAGAGCCTACCGGGCTTCGAAGCACCCAATTTAATCTTTTAGTCACCATGGCATCCGTGTCTTCTCAAACATTAACAGACATGGCACAAATCTTAGTGATGGATAGAACGACTTTAACCCGCAATTTAAAACCATTAGAAAAGATGGGTTTAATCCAGAGCTCTACTCCTAAAGATAAGCGCTCTAAGGCTTATTCACTCACCGATAAAGGTCGAGAAACTGTTGCTAGTGCAGTGCCTTTATGGCGCAGAGCACAAAATAAAATTGTGGGTAGCTTGTCAGATGATCGCTTTAATCATTTGCTAAAAGAGCTAAGTCACCTAACAACCTTGATTAATGAGTTTTAATGTGCAATCACCCTTAAAATTATAAAAGGATGCGCTATGAGCGAAGAATGGTCTACTTTGATTGAAATGGAAGTCAATCAACAGCGATCGGTAAAGGGTAATAAAAAAGCAGACCCTGCCAGTGAAACGCTAGACGCAGAATTAGAGGACGTTGACGTCTTGCCTGAGGTTGTCGAAGAAAGTAGCGAACCAGACAATGAAGAGCTAGATGCTACAAAAATGTATTTAGGTGAAATTGGATTCGCACCCTTATTAAAACCAGAAGAAGAAGTTCAGTTAGCTCGTTTGGTGCAACAAGGGAATCTTGAAGCTCGTAATCGTATGATTGTCAGTAATTTGCGCTTAGTCGTTAAAATTGCAAGACGATATTTGAATCGTGGATTACCTTTATTAGATTTAGTTGAAGAGGGTAATTTGGGTTTGATTCGCGCGATTGAAAAGTTTGATCCAGAGCGTGGTTTTCGTTTTTCCACTTATGGTACTTGGTGGATTCGTCAAAATATTGAACGTGCTTTAATGAGCCAAACACGCACTATTCGTTTACCGATTCATATTGTTAAAGAGATGAATATTTATTTGCGCACCGCACGCGAGTTGGCACAAACATTAGATCATGAGCCGACTTATGAAGACATTGCTAAAAAATTAAATAAAAAAGCAGAAGATGTCGAAAATATTTTACGCCTCAATGAAAAAGTGAATTCCTTAGATACCCCAGTGTGTTTGGATAATGATAAAAGTTTGATTGATACCATTCCTGATCATTATCGCCGCGATCCGCTACAAGAATTAATTCAGCAAGATTTTGTGGAGTTGGTAGACTTGTGGTTAGATGAATTGACGGTCAAGCAGCGCGATGTGATTACTAGGCGTTTTGGATTACGCGGTCATGAAGCTTCAACCTTAGAAGATGTAGGTAAAGAAATTGGGTTGACTCGGGAGCGTGTGCGTCAAATTCAAGTGGAAGCCTTAGACTATATTCGTCAACAATTGATGACTCACCATTTGAAGCTAGAGTCATTTTTTAGTCAACCTTCTTTGTTTTGAATAGTTAAAAAAGCCGAATGCAGTCAATTTGAGGAACTCTTTTTTCAACAGCGCCATCCCTGCGCCAAATGGTCTCAAGACAGAGTACGTCCTGCTGACTATACCCCGTTTCTCAAAAATCAGATATAATTTTTCTTTCCTTTGCACCTTTTCATTCGAGTGAGCATTGATGCCAACATTTCACTTTAACAATTATGAGCTTGGCACACGCTGTAATCTTAAGCTTGCCCTAGAGTCACTCGGGCTGACTAGAAGTCTGTATCGACAGGCTGCAGATTTTACTGAAGACAACTTGTGCTTAGACAATCATGCTTTACTGCATTTGGAGCGCAAGGATTTATTGTGGCGTTTATTAGAAGCACAACAAGCACCCTATATGCCACGCAGTATAGTCTTGGAAGAGCAGAATAAGGCAGACTGTATCAATGAGTTAGCGCAGTGGAAAAGCGAAAATCCTGAGGTGGTGTGGATTGCAAAACCAGCGCTGCTTAACAATGGTACACAGATTCGATTATTTGATACGGTAGAAGCGCTAGAAACTTTTTTTCATGGTAAAGAGTATTTACGCGGTCCGTATGTTGTTCAACAATACCTGACTTCACCTCACTTACATGGGGGCTGTAAATATGCGTATAGACTTTTTGTGCTTGTGACGAATTATGATGGTTGCTATCTGTATCCACAGGGTTACGCTAACATCAGCAGAGAATTGTACAAAACAGGAGCTTGGCAACAGCGAAAAATGCATATTACCAATTTGATGTTAGATGGCGTTATGACTGATATTTTGCAGCTGCGTACTGCTGATATGCCGACATTTTCTGCGCACTTTGTACAGATACAGCACATTGTGACTGACGTATTACGTCATTTTTTGAATCAGTTTCCTGAAGTCATTCAGATTCACTCTCAACCAGCGTTTGAATTACTAGGCTTTGATTTTGCATGTGATGCTCAAGGAAAAGTGTGGTTGTTAGAAGTGAATCATGGGCCAGATTGCCCACGTCCTGTTGATAACCATCCTTTGTATACTACTTTTTGGATACCATTTTGGCATAGTATTGCAGAAGAGTTTGCTTTACCAATTGCCTGCCAAAAACAAGCAGCACATTGGGCTTGGCAATTGTTGGATTTTATGTAGTAGTCAAGATGCGAAGGGATACTCACACTCATTTATTTTTAGACTAGGCGTTGTTGAGCCGTGAGCAACCGGAACGCACTGTAGTACTTGAGGATTGCGAGCTGGCCAAAACAACACAGTATAAAAGCAAATGAGAAAGAGTATAGGCTGTCGGTCACTTCTGGATATTGCTTGAACGCTTACCAAGTTACCGATCATGAAACCAGATCAAATCAGCGCCGGAGTTTTCCCCATCGGTTGAGGCTTGTAGCTCAAAATGGCGACCAATCAAATAATGCAATTGTACATTGCTTAAAGTGTCACCGAGACCGAGTTGATAATTCAAGTAAATTTGTTCAGTAATTTGCTTTCCTAAAATGACCGAGACATCATTTAAAGGTGATAAAGTTTCTTTGGTACCTATTTTAGTTTTCTTAGAGCCTGTGCCAGCTGTAGAGACTCTGATTTCATCCAGCTGTAAAGCGCTAGCAATTTGATTTTGTTTTCCGCCACCATCAAACCAATGCGTTAATTGATTAAAGGCGTCGAACATCATTTCTGCTTGTGCTTGAGAGGCTTGTTGAGTGCCTTTACCAAAGAGCAAATAGGACAGTACTTCGTCTTGTGGCAGGCTGGGTGTGGAGTAAAAATCTAATACAGGTGTATCAATATCACCTGAAATGTGAATGCCAACAACGAGCTGACCTTTGCTATTTACCTCCGGTGCATTGTTAATATTACGTTGTGCATTGACATTCAATGTTGGATTTAACCAAGACTGCCCATTATACATGAGATAACTGTCTACTAAATTCAGCTTGCGCGAGTAGCCATCATAGACGCCTTTTTCTAGTTGGATTTTACCAATGGCATTCAGGGTGCCTTGATGAGGTGCTTGTTGTAATTGTACTTTACCTTGTAAGTGGGTTTTTAGTCCTAAGCCTTCAAATTGATTATTAGGGCTTAAGAATAAAGTCACATTCACAACGGGAGACAGATGGCTGGAGAGCTTAGAAGGCGTATTGGTAGGCAGTAATGGGCTTGATTCAGTGCCAATTAATTGAATGTCTTTGGACTGAGTCAGGTGTGCGCCAGAGCCTTTTAAGCGAATCATACTATTGTCTACAGTAATATTCCCGTGGATGATAGGCGGTCCGTCAGGAATTTTTTTAAACAGGAGATCTGGGCTCGCAATGAGTTTGGTAAAAGGCGTATTACTGAGTACTAGTTTGTTTCCCTCTAAATGCAGGGTGTATGCAGGAAAGTGTGAGGTCAGATCCACGTCTCCAGTCAAAGAAAATGTGCCTGTGCCTAGACTGCCTTGGCCAGCCACATGCCAGACGTCATTTTGGCGATCTAATTGGGTGCTACGAAAATTTAATGCAGTGTGGTTTGCTCGATTATCCACAGTAAAATTTAAAGTCGCTTGATCGGGAGTGATTTGTCTCCAAGTACCGTGAGATTTCGCATTATAAAGATAGTTTTGATTTAAAAATTTGAAGCTTTTCAAATCAATGTTCCAATCTACTTCGGCTAAAGTAGCAAAGTTTGCTTTAACAAAGACGCTATTTTTACCAATCGAGAGATTGGTGTGCACATAATCTAATTGCTTTTGATGCCAGGCTAGATCAAAAAATCCTGAAATCGGTTGGCCTTGATACAAGCCTTCGATGGTAGGGAAGTGTAAATGCCAATGACAGGCTTCTTTACATTGTAGGGTTAGCGTACCGTTTCCGCGACTATTGTGGGTATTAGAGGCTCGCATGAAAAAAGCAAAATCTTTCCAAGCAATGTTAAAAGAACCTCCATGCAGCCAATCTAAATCACCTTGGGCAAACAGTTGTCCTTTAGGGCCATCAATGCGCAGGCTTTTTACTACCCAATGGCTGTCTAGACGATAACCATCTAGTGTAATGCTATCTAGATGCGTTTGGATGGCATTGTAGGTATACACTAGGTGGGTTGCAGACAGCGTCTCAAGATAAATCGGCAGTTGCTCATGATGCCAACCATAGCGTAACGTACCCCACCAATCGGCTTTCAACTGGATTTTATCAGCAGAGAGCTCACCATACTTAGGATGCGTCATTTTGAAGTCAGTCAGTTCAAATCCTTGCCATAAATTACCCTCTATGTGTTTTGCTTGGGCAAACTCTGGCATTAACCAATGAATCGTGGTTGTTGAATAGACAAGCGCAACGCCGATCAGAATACAGCCAACTAACAGTAAAAAGAGGACTTGTAGCAGAGCTCTAAACATAATCGCTATTAAATCATATAGAAGCTAAGTAGCCATACTAAGCGATTACTAGCCCCCTTTCAACAGGCGTGTTCATTAACTTATTCCGGGATAGGTGAGCAGCGCTGCACTTGCTTGGGTTCATTAGATACAGATAAGTGCTGGACAGTTCCAAAATGAGTTTTTCGGCCAAAGCTGTCTGCGGCAGGCACAATGGGAGCAATCTGAGGTGCAGGTAATTGCTCTTTTAAACTTTGGATTGCGTGCAAAAAAGTCTCTAATGGATCGCGTAAGGATTGTTGCCCGTTTGCCTGTGTCGTTAATTGTGCTTGCAGTGCTTGTAGGGATGCAAGCACTGCGTCAGCAGGCTCTATTAATAACGTTTGTCTAAGGGTATTAAACTGTAGGTCAGCTTGTTTAAGCAAGCTGCAAAGGCTGCCCCATTGCTCAGAAAGTGTACTGTTTTGCGTGAGTGCTTGTTGGGAGTCAGGATCTTGCTGAGAGAGTGCTCCAAAAAATGTATTTGCAGCGTGGTGTAGGGCTTGTGTATTAATCGGCATAGTAACAACTCCAACTTTATAAAATTCTGGGCACAGGATATAGGATTTGCTCACGAGGAGCAATGCCAAGTCACCCCGATTGCGATTTTGAAGCATCTTGAGTATATTTTGAGGCCAAATGGCCTTTAGCCCCCACGCCGGGGGCGGGCATTGCATCATGAATACTCCTGGCTGAAACTAGCGCACTCTGATGCGTTGACGGGCACAAGATTGTGTCTGTGATTTGCTGTCGTTGCAGTAGGCTCTCCGTGATTGTCTAGGAGGCACAACATACTGAATTTTCTGATTAAAATAACTGCTGCTCAGTGGCTGACAATTCCGCTTTTTCTGCAAATCAAATTGATTCACAATGGCTAGTGCCGAAAGTATTCGATTGAAAGTAGGATCGAGTATCTCGAGCACATCAGATCTGAGATAAGGTTTTAAATCTTCTCTTCTCATCAATAAATCTTTCCAAAATCTCCGACCAGACTCACTTTTCTGTAAAAATGAAAATAGTGTATCTTGACTGATACGTTTTCTTTGTTCATCTACTAAAAATAAAGCTTGGGGAGTGATTTTTTCGTATTCAGCTGGGTTTTGAATCAATAAGTTTTCTAATATTTCTATGCCTGCCTCATTCTGTGTACAGTGACTTAACACTGAAGTAGAATCTTGAGTGTTATTTTTTGGAATAGTAGCGCTCAACGCTGTAATAGAAATCTCTTGATATAACGCTGGTCTTCTTTCAAATAAAGTTTTCAAAAACCCTATGGTAATTGGAGATCTGCTAGCGAGCATGGTTAAAAGAGGGCATCTGATTTCAGCGTTTTTTCTGTCAAAAAAAGATAAAGTCAATAAGTCATGTGCGCTCACTAATTCATAAAACCGAGGGTTGCTATCAAAAATATTTTTCAGGAGCACTGGATCGGCATCCAACAGATGCTGCAGGACTGAGCTGCCTGAAAAACCGGATACCTTCTGGCCATGCGATTGCAGCAACGCTGCAAGCGTGATTTTCTGGGATAAGCCAGGATCAGCGTCAAACCATTCATTTAAAAATTGCCTAGCTCTTGGAGTTATACTCAAGCGATATAGCACGGATGCTTTATGGGATTGATCAATATCTTTTTTGTTGCGACATAATTCTTCAGAGGAAATATTTCTGAAACAAGCAGTATTTTGTTGCAGTAAGGTGCTTAAAAACTCTATGCCTGCATGAGTCTGCACAAGATACCATAAAGGGGTTGTCCCATTCTGCTCACCCTGCCAAGTCAAGCATAATTTTTCAGCTGTGGCATGCTGATATAAATCAGGACGAATATGAAATATTGTTTTTAAGGTTTTTACGCCAATATCATCTGCCAGATAGGCGCATAAGCATCCAAAGACACTAAATTTTGCCAAATTAAACTTAAATAAAGACTCTGGGGTGATCTCTAGGGAAAGCTTTGTATTATACCTAAATAGTTCTAATAAAAATTTCGCACCATCAATAAATGTTGCAATCAAATCGAGCGTTGATTGACCTTCGCAGCCAGCAGAACTCACTCTGGTAGCTAAACTTTCCATTGTTACATGTTGATATAATGTGGGATTCGCTGTAAATATTTTCTGGATCAGAGTGAGACGAGCTGGCTGGTTAGGCCATCTAATTAAAGCGTCAAAAGCACAGAGAAAACCAGTAGAGCTATTAGGCAATGGGAACGGTCTAAACAGTGCTTCATGAGAGATCCTTTCACAAATAGAGGGATTTTTGTCAATGAGCTTACTAAAAATTCCTAAACGTTGGTCCACATAGGATAACATGTAAAGTAAATTGGTTTTGGAAACTATATCAAGTAAAAGTGGCATGTCATTAGCAATGATATCAGCAAGACGTTGATATAAGCCTGGTGCTGAATCTAATATCCTTTTCATACAATCCATGTGATTGCCAAATAAAAAAACAAGGAGAGTAGTTTGTTGTGGTGGCCTAATACACAAAGCTTTAGCCAAAATAGAGAGCTCGCTCTCGGTGAAGCTGGCAGCTCTACGCTCTATGTACTCGGCTACAAACCGCAACCCGGCTTCCGTAAAACTTACACAAAAAATCAATGGCCAGTGTTTTCCTTTGAGGTTCGGAGCACCATGAAAAACAGAGCATAATTGATTCAGAGAAACTTTGTCATACCAGCCTGGATCGCGGCTTAAACGCTCAACAAATGCTTGTACCGGCGTGGTGGTACCCACTAAACTATATAGTGGCAGCGGTTGATTCTCTGGAAAATCAGCGCTCTTTTGTGGTAAAATTTGTTCCCAAGCTTGACGCTTAAGCATCGAACGTAATACAGATGAGTTTTCTAATACTCTCAAAACAACAGGATATGCTTCTGGGCTGAAATCAAGATGTCGCACTTGAAAATCTGACAGTGTTTTAACGATAGTTTGTTTTTTATTAAAATATGCCTCTATGGCATCTAGACACTCGCGGGTCGAATCTAGCACTGCCAGAAAAATAGACATTCTTTCTGGGGAATGAAGGATATGTTGGTACACAGTAGTACCGTCTTCTAAAACAGTATCTAAAATCTCGCCAAGCTTAGGATGTTTTAATAAGCTTTTCACATTCTCAAGGGTGAAGGTTTCTTCCAAAAGTAATTTTTCAGCATAAGTCTTAAATTTCGATGGTGCTTGAGCTGGATGCGAAGCCTGGGGTATTGTCGCTGCTGACGTAGTGGCGGCAGGAATTTTGGATATTTTTGGTTTTTTCTGCTGCTTTGTGGCGGATTTGAGCGCTGCTGTAGGTGTTTGTGAGGTTGGTGAAACCTGAGTGGGTGCAGGCGCAGCAACTATCTCAATCTGAGCTGGCGCCGGAGCTGCTTCAGCTGTGCCTGAATCCCTCTCACAAGCAGCCTGTTTTTTCTGTTCGACACGCTGTTTATTTTGTATAAACTTGTCAAAATCAGATGGGTCACCATTGAGTTTCGTCACAAAAATATCGATTGCTTGCTGCCTGTTTCCAGCTTCTAATAGTCTAAACATTTCATTTTTCCATGCGTTTAAATCTACTGGTTTAGCTGCTGCAGCGGCTTCTGTAGCCGAAGCCTCCGCCTCTGTTTGCTTCAGGGCAGGGGATGCACATGATTTCAAAACACGTTCAATTTTGCTTAACTCTCTAGGAA
>JAHFQF010000071.1 GCA_023266435.1 Legionellales bacterium
TGCACCTGCGTCAGACAGGCCAGTGGTGAAGAAGTCGTTGGTGCGCAGTTACTCTCAAGATGATCTGCGGTTACAAGAATCGCAATCCCCTAAACCGTAACTGTTCAAAGGGTAATAGTGACACTCGGAGAACTGCGTAGATTGAGACAAGGTTTGGATGAAAAATAGACGAGAAACGCGCAGCATACGCTTGTATGTGAGCATTTTAAGACTTTTTTTCGCCAAAGATTGGCCAAACTACACAGTTCCTTAATACTACTTGAACGCTTATCTTAGACCTGTGCCAAGCAAAGACTAAGTAATTGCAGCATTAGCCCAGTGAAACCCCAGACTAATTCACCTTCATAGTGTAATTGCCAAACAGCATGCGATTGACTTTGAGGGTGAGGGGCGTAGATAAATTCACGTGCTTGTAAATGTTGACAAGGAATAGTCAGTACTTTTGCAACTTCTTGCGAATTTAACCGAAACTGCGGTGGTTGGGATAAAATCCCAATGTGTACTGTGACTAAAAATCCACTGGTGGTTGCCCATTGCTCTAAACTACCTACTTGCCTCCAGTGTGATTGTGCGATGCCTAATTCTTCTTCGGTTTCACGTATAGCAGTCTGCCAGGTATTTTGATCCAGTGTGTCTTCAAATACCCCACCCGGAAAACAAATTTGATTCGCGTGATGCACTAAGTTTTCGGTACGTTTTGTTAATACCAAGTGTAATTCTGAATTGTGCTCAGAGGGTACTAAAGGAATTAATATTGCCGCTTGTGTTGTACCACGACTCAGAGGAATGGGGTATTGTTGTCTGAATTTCTGAATTGCCTCGAGACAAGCTGATTGACCAAACAAATCAAAGATTTTTTCTGAATAACTCAACATGCTTTTAAACAATAGTGACAAGGTTTATGATGGGTAAAGCTTACGAAATCTTTTAAGAAAATACAAAAAACTATGGCCGGGATATCACAAGCTAATAATTCTCGTGTCTTGGGTGTGTTTGCCTTAGCCATGATTAACGTAGCAGCCATTGTTAGTTTGCGAAATTTCCCCTTGATGGCCAAAGAAGGCTGTACCAGTCTCTTTTTTTATTTTGTAGCGGGCTTTATCTTCTTGATCCCTACCGCTTTGGTTTGTGCGGAATTAGCCAGTGGTTGGCCTCAAAAAGGCGGTGTGTATCGTTGGGTACGAGAAGCGTTCGGTCCTAAAGTGGCTTTAATGTCTATTTGGTGGGCTTGGATGGAGGGCATCGCCTGGTTTCCTGCTATTTTAACGTTTTTAGGCACGATCATTGCCTATTTGATCGATCCTCTACTTGCCAAAAATAAAGCCTATATGCTGACTGTCATGTTAAGTATCTTTTGGGGCGGTACCTTCATTAATTTTTTAGGCATGCGCACTTCTGCCTTGATCACAACACTGGGCGTAGTGCTTGGTACGCTATTACCTGGACTGTTTATTATCGCTTGTGCAGCATGGTGGCTTTGGTCAGGGCATACAAATCACTTATCAATGGATTACAACGCTTTGTTGCCAGAGTGGCATCTGAATCAATTGGTTTTCTTTACAGGTGTTCTGCTGGGATTTTCGGGCATGGAGGTTTCCGCTTTTCATGCGCAAGAAGCGAAAAATCCACAACGAGATTATCCTAAAGCCATTTTGCTCGCTACAGGTATTATTTTAAGTCTCTCGATCATAGGCTCTTTGTCCATTGCTATTATGGTACCTGCAGAGGAAGTGAATTTAGTCGAAGGATTATTACAAACTATCCGCCAGTTTTTTAGGGCATTTGGTTTAGAGGCATGGGTGCCTGTGTTTGCAGTATTTATTGTGATTGGCTCCTTGGCAGGTGTAAACACTTGGATCATTGGGCCACCCAAAGGGGTATTGGCCGCTGGATTGGATGGAGGCATCCCCCCTTGGTTGCAGAAAGTGAATGCAGAGCAAGTACCCGTGGCAGCTTTGTTGTTACAAGCTGTGATTGGAACTGTATTGGCTTCTGCCATTTTATTAATGCCTAGCATTGAAACAGCATTTTGGATTATGACTGTGTTGGCTGCCCAGTTTGCTTGTTAATGTACAGCATTCTATTTGCTGCGGCTGTGATTTTGCGTTATAGACAGCCTCACGTACCGCGTGCCTTTAAAATTCCAGGAGGTAACTGGGGCATCTCGTTGATTGCGGTGATAGGCATTACTGGCGCACTGTTTGCCATCGGTTTAGGATTTGTCCCCCCTGCACAACTAGAAGAAGGTAAACTCTGGATCTATGAAACATATTTGATTGTAGGGCTAGGTTTATTTAGCGTTCCGCCATTTCTTTGTTGTAAATATCAAAAACCACATTGGATTAATCAAGGCTTACAACTAGAGTAACTCTACTGGGCCTTGAGGTAGTGTAAACCTCCCAGTTCAGGTTAGAATAGAGCAATTGTCAATCGACAAAGGAAAAAGGATGCCAAAATGGCAAATTTATGGACAGCGTTGAGTAAAGAAAAGCCATTACAGATAGTCGGTGTCATCAACCCATTGTGCGCACTCATGGCAAAGGCAGCGGGTTTCCAAGCCTTGTATTTATCAGGCGCTGGTGTTGCCAATGCAAATTTTGGCATACCAGACTTAGCGATGACGAATTTGAGCGATGTACTTGCCGCAATACGCCCCATTACCGCAGTGAGCGATTTGCCTTTACTCGTGGATGCTGACACAGGCTGGGGTTCTCCTTTAAATGTTGAACGTAGCATTACAGAAATAGAGCGCGCTGGTGCTGCTGCTGTGCATTTAGAAGATCAAATTACAGCCAAGCGCTGTGGACATCGAGATCGTAAACAGATTGTGTCATCTCAAGTCATGACAGAGCGCTTACAAGCCGCTTGTCATGCTAGAAAAAATTCAACCTTTAAGATCATCGCACGCACCGATGCACTTGGCATTGAAAGCAAAGAAGCGACGTTAGAGCGTGTGCATGCTTATATTAAAGCGGGTGCAGATGCTATTTTTTTAGAGGCAGCGACCACGCTGGAAACCTTGCAATATTTTAGTCAGCAAATCAATGTGCCTATTTTGGCCAACATGACCGAGTTCGGGAAAACACCGCTGTATACAGTGGCAGAATTCGGTAAAGTGGGTGTCTCCATGGTACTCTATCCGTTGACTGCGTTTAGGGCAATGAATCAAGCAGCCATGGATGCCTATCAAACTGTTCGTAAAGAAGGTAGCCAACAAAGTATTTTAAAAAAGCTGCAAACTCGAGAGGCTTTATATCAGTTGTTGAATTATGAGCAGTATGAAAAACGTTTGGATCACTATCAGGAAGAGGAGTAAACCGTTCAAATGGAAGCAAAGGCAGGCTTAGAAGGCATTGTTGCAGGGAAAACAGCGATAAGTACAGTAGGTAAAGAAGGTGCAGGCCTGACCTATCGTGGATATGCGATAGAGGATTTGGCCTCTCAAGCTACTTTTGAAGAAGTCGCTTATTTATTGATTTATGGTACGTTGCCTACTGAGACAGCATATCGTGCCTTTGAAGCAAGATTAGTAGAAGCACGTCGTTTACCAGAAGCGGTGATATCGATTTTATGTCAATTACCCGCGACTGCGCACCCAATGGATGTGCTCAGAACGTATGTGTCTGCGATGGGCTGCGTAGAGCCAGAAACTTCCTCTAGATCCAGTAAACAGATTGCAGAAAAGTTAATTGCCAGTTATTCCTCTGCATTGATGGTTTGGTATCATTTTCATAAAATAGGTAAAGTGATTTCGGTACACTCACAAGAAAAATCCATTGCGGGACATTTTTTAAGTTTATTACATCAAACAGATGCTTTAGATCATGATTGGGTTGGCTGTGTTGATGCGTCCTTGGTATTGTATGCTGAGCATGAATTTAACGCTTCTACATTTGCTGCACGGGTGTGCACAGCAACGGCTTCAGATATTTATTCGGCTTTAACAGCTGCAATTGGAACGCTGCGTGGTAATTTACATGGAGGAGCCAACGAGGCTGCCATGGAATTAATTGAACGCTTTGACAGTGTAGAGTCTGCCCGCGTAGGAGTGACGCGTTTATTAGCTGATAAACAAAAAATCATGGGTTTTGGCCATCGTGTATATCGAGATTGTGATCCGCGCTCGGATATCATTAAATCTTGGGCCAAACGGCTATCTGCCAAGCGCGATCCTAAACATCTGTATGCAATTTCAGAGTGTATCGAAACGATGCTTTGGGATAGTAAAAAATTATTTCCTAATCTGGATTTTTACAGCGCGTCCGCATATCATTTTTGTGGCATACCAACGGCCATGTTTACGCCTTTATTTGTGATTGCTAGAACAGCAGGTTGGACAGCGCATGTGTTAGAGCAACGCGCAAATAATCGTTTGATTCGCCCCACTGCAGAATACATTGGGCCTGCACCGCGTGCTTTTGTTAAGCGTACTCAGCGCTCAGAAACTCTGAGAGAGGAATAAACATGGAAGTCATCACTGAAAACCGACGAGCAGATCCCGATCCTTTATTAAAGACCATTGCTCAGTATGTTATGCAAACAGAAATCCACAGCGAATTAGCATGGGATACTGCCAGGCTGTGCCTGATGGATGCGTTAGGCTGTGCTATGTTGGCATTAAATTATAGGCATTGTACGTCTTTATTAGGACCGATTGTGCCAGGTACGATTGTACCTTTGGGTGCGCGTGTACCTGGAACGCCGTATGTTTTAGATCCCATTAAAGCGTCATTTGATTTAGGTACCATGATACGCTGGTTGGATTATAATGATACTTGGTTAGCTGCAGAGTGGGGGCATCCTTCTGATAATTTGGGTGGCATTTTAGCAGTGGCAGACTATGTATCACGGCGTAATGAAGCGCGTGGCGGACAGCCACTTTTTATGAAAACTGTTTTAGAGTCTATGATCAAAGCTTACGAAATCCAAGGGATTCTGGCTTTAAATACCAGTTTTAACCAAGTTGGCTTCGACCATGTGGCATTGGTGAAAATTGCCTCTGCAGCCACAGTCATGCGCTTGTTGGGAGGAGAGGAGCAAGCCATTATAGATGTGCTGTCACAGAGTTTTGTAGATGGCCACGCATTGCGAACTTATAGGCATCGACCGAATACGGGTAGCCGTAAGTCATGGGCAGCAGGGGATGCGACAGCACGTGCCGTAGAGCTGTGCTGGTTAACTCTAATGGGTGAGCAAGGATATCCTTCTGTTTTGTCTACACCTATTTGGGGGTTTCAGGATATTTACTTCAAAGGCAAGCCGTTGTCATTGGCTCAGCCATTGGGTAGTTATGTGATGGAAAACATCTTATTTAAGATAAGTTACCCGGCCGAATTCCATGGCCAGACTGCAGTAGAGTGTGCATTGCAGTTACATCGAAAATTAAAAAATAAAATTCCGCAAATTAAGCAAGTCACTATTGAGACCCAATCCTCTGCGATGCGGATCATCAATAAAACGGGTCCGCTGCACAATCCAGCAGACAGAGATCACTCGATTCAATACATGGTGGCTTATGCCTTGATTCATGGGAAGCTCAGCGCAGAGGCCTACTTGGATGAGCCAGCAGCCGATCCGCGGATAGATGCTTTGCGTGAAAAAATTCAGGTAGTGCATAACCCACAATTCAGTGAGGACTATTTAGCCCCAGATAAACGGAGTATCGCGAACGCAATCACGATTGTCTTGGATTCGGGAGAAAAACTGGATGCTGCAGAGGCCTACCCAATTGGACATCGACGCCGACGAGAAGAGGGCATTCCCCTATTAGAGCAAAAATTTGTTGATAATTTAGCGACCCAGTTCTCATCGATTCAGGCGACTAAGATTGTTGACGGCTGTACGACTTGGCAGCGCCTATGTGACATACCTGTTCATGAGTTTGTTAACAAGTTTATTCTCTAGGCTTGTAACTCAGTTGATTGATATCGTATACTCCGCGGCTAGGTTTTAGTTAGTAGTTAGGGGGGATGTTTAGAGTGGTACCCTGTGATGTCAGCGGTGAAAAGGGGCTGTGCTTTGAGTAGTACGCAGCGCTCTCTTACTCTGAACCCTGAATTACTGCTGCGAGATCCGGAAGCTCTGCGAGCTCTACCTCGGTGTTTATTCCAGGTTTTTCAGGTGTATAATATCCAGGGTATTGATCCTGGGCCTGTTCATGCATTCATTTTAAAATTAATTGTGCGGCAGCTGAAGCAGTGCTATTCGGCTATATGTCAGACAGATGTGGTTCATGATACAGCATCAATTGAGGCTTTGTGTCAACCGCTTGAAGTACTGCTCCCGCTCACGCAGTTTCTCTTCACCGCGGGGCCTGATGGCCTAAAGCCTCACAAAGAGCTTCTTCTCCTTGAGATCGGATTGCAGGATTTTTTAAATCGTATATTAGCAGGGGCTGAGCATGCCTATCCAGACGTTTTTCTGTGTTTGCTTAGGTGCTTAATCAATACTAACAACAGCATTATGGGTTTTAGAATAGCGACCGCTATGCTACCTCAAGTAATGAAATGCCCTCAGATATTCGCCAGTGAAAATCACAGTCTTGCCTATACTAAACTTATGATAGGTACCAGGGAAAGAGCAATTTTAACTAGTCTTTTCTTGGGTGATTGGTATTTTACTCACAATACTTGGACAAGCTATTGGGTCAGGATAGTTGCAGAGTATTCTCAGGTACTTAAGGAGGTGGAGTCACGAGTGTTAATGAGTGAAAATCCACATACGATTGATGTTGCAAAACGCATGTTTCTAGACACATTGTCGCATTATATACCATCTGAGGACGCAATACTGGATGTAGTCCGCTCAGATTTCTCAGGTAATCATGAACATACCATACCTGCTTATGTAGCAATTTTCTTAAGTGACAGGGATCGCTCCTCTCCTGCTATTTTTTTATTTTTAATATGGTTTGAGGTGTATAGAGAGGTACGTGCAGCCGCCTATGAGCTATCTCCTTTTACCGAGGAGCATTGTGATAATGTCTTGTGCAGGCTGAGTGATCTCTATACAGAGGATTTTTATGAGTTGTTTGAATTGCTGAATTGTGTCTCAGCAGAGGATGCGGCGGCGGCTTTTGTAGCATGCTTACAAACACTACCAATAGGTCAGCCAATAACTGCAGAGCGAATGATAGAATTTAAGCAAGAGCTCTGTGGAAAGCTTTATAGTTTACGGCCTTTGCCTATAGCGCTTTGTGCGGCTTTTGAGGCATTTTCCACTGCAGTGTCTATTGATGAGCCACCACCATCTGCGCCGAGTGCAGATCTTGCTGTGTCGCAGCAGGCCATACAAGTCGCGCCTGCAGATGCAAATCTGGTGTTTCATCAGCTCAATTATTCTGCGCTCTAACATCAAAAGACAAGCTTTTTGCAGAACTTAAGTATCTTGGGTATGTATCTATCTGACTGGATTTTCTTTTGTTTTATTAGTATAATTTGGAGCTTTAAACTCAGTGACGTCATTGAAGTTTGCTAGCAATTTTAAAAGAGTAGGATAGTATGATTCTCCAGTTGATCCAATCAATCTCAGCAACAGATTCGCTTACAGCAGCACTAGTAGCAATCATTGAGTCCCATCCAGGACTTCAAGAGACTTTGACGCTTTCCAAAGACCAATGGTTGCAAGGAATTCAGAAGTATTTCACGCAACATACAATGTCTACTCATCAACAGGCTGCTTGTGTCAATACATTCCTATTTTTTAGCTCAAATCCACTCATCTCGATGACAGCGCAAAATATAGAGCATATTTTACAGCGAATTTTTGCTGACTTTGCAGAGCCTTCTGCTTGTATCCATTGTTTTCATGACGAAGGCTTTCATGAGTTGCCTTTAAATTATACGCGAACTTTGGGTATTGAGTTTTTAAGAGAACATACAATAATTGAAAGCTTTCCTGAAGTGCTCGATGATGTGCTCGATTTTTATCGCTTTACTGAGCTTTTTATGCGTGCCGCCAATCAGATCGTGTATACCAAGCATGTGGCAAGATGTACGCTGCCCCCCAGTGATTATGCCGAGCTTCATGCATTGACTTTACAGCACGGAACAGAGCATTTGATGTTGAGGGATGATGCTGAACAATCGGATCTGGGTTTAGCGTTAGTTATCAAAGTACGAGAGCAGTGTGGTTTATCGTGCGAACCAATACAGTGCGCAAGTCTTGGGATGTTACTTTCCGTAAGAGAGATGATTTTTAATGGGGATTTTCGGATAAATCCGAACTTAAAATCACTAGTCAGTTTGATACTCACAAAGGCGTCACTGTTATTATACGGTCTCAATTTTATTGATAGGATTGAGATGGAGAAACTATCTAGAGTAGTTTTGACATTGCAAGAAGACGATATCCCTCCTCAGTCGCCGCTTGCTAATGGGCATCCAATGGCTTTAGCTGATACCATTCAACAACTCGCTCCGGATGTAAGGAATTCTGGAGTGCTTGAGATGCCTCAAGTAGATCAGGTCGATCCATTGCAGCCGGCATATCAGGATCCTACGCTATCTGAGGAGAAGAAAGCTGCTTTCTTTGCGAAGTTTAATAAAGACTTTGAAACTGGTTTGAAATCCGTGACGTTAGATCACGTAATTCAGAGTGAGGAGGCTTCATTGGGCTTGCCTTCTCGAGATATTGCCAAGATATCGGAATATGTTTTTTTCCTGCTGGCTTATTGTTTGAAGCAAAGACCAGAAGGATTAGAGGTCATTAAAGCACTCTCTGCTGAAGATAAAAAAATATTGCTGAATGAGCTGAAACTACTTGCTCAAGCAAAAAATAAAACCTATCAACAGTTTGCTTTTAATATCATTCATGCTCGATTTGGCGCACCCACAGGGATTTTTTCTGATTCTTCTAGAGACGATCCTGAGCACGACCATGAGTACGCTTTTTCAATTTCTCGTGATGTGTCCTCCAAAGAATCACGTAAGCAGGCTGCAGCAACAGTCAGGACTGCTCAGACAGTATTTGAGAGAGTTGCATCTAGTACTTTTGTAACCGCTCAGCAGGTGCCCGTTCAATATGAGGGGGATAAAATAAGCTCTTGTCTATCGCGCTGGGGTATGCGGATGGAGGGTGCGCGTTTTCATATCGTCAGTGTTTCAGGTAGAGGGGACGGCCCAGTCAGCGGTGGCGTTGGTGGACAAGTGCTTGACTCCGAAGGGGAAGTATTTAATAGAAATCAATTTTACGATCAGGTGCTGAATGAGCGAACTTTGTTTGCTGATTATCCAGTCGGCATCAAGCCAGTTCTTTTCGTGTTAATGCAAGGAATGACTCAACTATCAAAACAACCTTGTGACCCTCCGCAACGGGTTATATTGGCTGATTTATTTCATCAGCTAAAGCTAAATCTAGGCAGTGTAGACATTCGCGATCCTAGACTTGATGAGATCTATAAAAAGTTTACTGTACATACTTTAGTCACCAAAACATTTCGAGGGAAAATAGCGGTACTCATAGCAGCAAATGGTCTGGATGAGCATATACAAGGCCAATTATTAGCGTTGTGTAATGTAATTAATGTGGTGCAGGGAGCAGTCAGTTGTGCCGTCATTGATACATTACCTGCGAATGAAAATCAATTGCTTTCCGCCTTGCTACGTATAAAGACACATGCTAAAAAGCCCTTAAAAAATGAAGCCATGCCTGTAGTGCCAACTCGTTCTTTATGTGCTGAGTTGAGTATTGTACCAGCGATGGCTCTAGTCATTTCTTTATTGGGCGTTTCACCGCTGGGTTTGTTTAATTCGCCTATCTCTACAGCGATATCTGCTTCAGCGGAGGGTCAAAGGCGAGCTGAAAAACTAGCGGTTCCTATGGATGGGGTTGATGGTGAACTTTGGCATCCTTGTACAGAATATTGTGATCACAGAAGGCTTATGGATAAATTATTCTTGGAAAGCGCAAGAAATGAACAGGCCTTTTTTGAGATCATTGACATACTCTTTGATGGTGAATTACCTCATGTAATACGGAGTCTGGCTGATTTAAACGATACTCAGGGCAGGAAAATCGGCGTAGGGATTCTGGCCCAAAATCAAGTGTTTGTAGCGTGGGCGCGTAACCATGTGAATCCACATATTCAAGCACTGTTTGCAGGGCATGCTAGCTGTTCTCCATGTGCTGTTGATAAAGACATGTTAGTACGTACTATTTCTACAGATTCTAGGGTGAGTGATGCTGCTGCTGGCGCTATAGACTTCTGGTTAGAGGCAGTGAGAGAGATAGTCAGAACACGACCAGGACCGAAACAGCTTTTAGCATTAAAACCCAATCTCTCACCATGGAGCGCTCCTGTAATACAGAGTCCTGTGGATTCAGAACATCGACAATTTAGTGTTAGTCCAGGTAGGAGTCCAGAGAGAAGTCCTCGTCATTTATCTCGGAGGATTGACTGGTCTCTGGAACGCGGTGGGATTGGTTTATCTCCTGAACGAAGGAAGATGAGCTTATCTGGTAATCCCCCCTAAA
>JAHFQF010000234.1 GCA_023266435.1 Legionellales bacterium
ACGTAGTGCGCAGACACATCTCCCCCCGCAGAAAACAAACCAATGTCCGCTTGTTGAAAATCAAACTGAGCGGCATCTAAGACAGTCAGACTCTCTCCCTGAAATTGTATGCTTTTGCCTGCTGATCGAGCACTGGCTAACGGAAACAATTGGCTCACTGGAAAACCACGTTGTTGTAAAATTGCCAATATGGTCTGCCCTACCACACCTGTAACACCTAAAACAGCGACTCTATAACGTTTCATTTTAATGTTTATTCCCGCTTTTAACATGGGCATTATGCTCTGCCCCATTTGCTTTTATAATCTCGCCTACCTGTCGCAAAAAACGGCTAGCGGGCCAGCACTTAAGACCACGGCCCCTACACTTTAATGCTGTAAAGCTTCAAGCACTGCTTGGCCCATTTCCATAGTAGATAATGTCGTGGTCCCTGACTGAGAAATGTCCGCTGTGCGTAATCCCTTAGCTAAAACAGATTGTACCGCTTGCTCAATCGCCAATGCGATGTCCTGACGCTCAAAAGAATAATGAAACATCATCGCCACCGATAAGATGGTTGCTAAGGGATTTGCGATATTGCGTCCTGCAATATCTGGCGCCGATCCATGTACTGGCTCGTATAATCCTTTTTTATTTGCGCCCATCGAAGCAGAGGGCAACATACCAATTGAGCCAGTCAACATAGCAGCACAATCGGATAAAATGTCCCCAAATAAATTTTCTGTGACAATCACATCAAATTGTTTAGGCGCGCGCACCAACTGCATGGCCGCATTATCAACGTACATATGTGACAAAGTCACAGTTGGGTACTCAGATTGTAACTCTGTCATGACTTGTCGCCATAATTGTGAGGTTTCTAGCACATTTGCCTTATCTACTGAGCACAGACGTCGATTACGCAAATGTGCGCTTTCAAATGCAATGCGACCGATGCGCCGAATTTCATCACGATGATAACGCATCGTGTTGACGCCCACAGGCCCTGTGTCTGTTTGTAGTACACCACGCGGCTCGCCAAAGTATAGCCCGCCAGTCAGCTCTCGTACAATCATAATATCTAAATCAGAAACCAGCTCTGGCTTTAAAGAAGAAGCATCGGCTAATGCGGCATACAAACGCGCGGGGCGCAGGTTGGCATATAATTGTAAACGCTGGCGAATGGCCAGTAAGCCTTTTTCTGGGCGCTCATTTAAGGGTAAATGATCCCAAGCTGGACCACCGACCGCCCCCAACAAGATGGCATGTGCTTGCTCAGCTAACGCATGTGTGGCTGCGGGATACGGAGAGCCAAAGGCATCAATGGCTGCCCCACCAATCAAAGCTGTTTGCAGTTTATAAGAAAAATTAAATTGTGCTGCAACTAGTTCTAAAACCTGACACGCGACGCCCATAATTTCTGGACCTATGCCATCTCCAGGCAAACAAACAATCTGATACATATTCCTGTCTTTCCTTATCACTGCACTTTACTGTTCAAACCCCAGTGCGGAGTTTTTACACAATAGAGGGCCCGTCTTTTGTGGCAAGCCGGGGATCTATTTTTCGACAGCGCCATCCATGGCTACAAATGGCGCATCCCTGCGCCAATTGGTCTCAAAATAGATCCCCGTCCTGCCACACTGCCACCTTGCTTTACTCAAAAACTCCGAACTGGGGCTAAGACAACACTTGAAATACCCACGGACGCTGCTTTTGATGGTTGGATTCGAATTGCCGAATCTCATCTGCATGCTGTAAGGTGAGCCCAATATCATCTAAGCCTGCTAATAAATATTTTTGAGCACTACTTTCAATCTCAAACGCTAAAACCTCAGCGGTTGGCGTTATCACTGTTTTTGCAGCCAAATCTACAGCAAGCTGATAACCAGGGGTTGCATACAGTGCTTGGAATAACGCATCGACTTTGTCTTGCGATAATACAATGGGTAAAATAGCATTTTTCAAGCAATTATTATAAAAAATATCTGCAAAACTAGGCGCAATGATCACCTGAAACCCATACTCACTTAAGCCCCAAGGGGCATGCTCTCGCGAGGAACCACAGCCAAAATTCGCTTGGGTCAGTAAAATACTCGCCCCCAGATATCGGGTTTGGTTGAGTTCAAATGTAGGATTTAAAGCACGGGTTGCCTGAGGGGCATTGGGATCTTCGGCTTGTAAATAACGCCACTCATCAAATGCATACTTACCAAAACCTGTGCGCTGAATGGATTTGAGATACTGTTTAGGCATGATGGCATCGGTGTCTACATTTGCACGATTTAAAGGAGCCACCAGTCCTGTCAGCTGAGTAATTTTTCTCATAGTTGTCTCACATCCACAAAGTGCCCATAAATGGCGGCGGCGGCAGCCATCGCGGGGCTGACTAAATGCGTGCGCCCGCCTTTGCCTTGACGTCCTTCAAAATTGCGATTGGAGGTTGAGGCACAATGTTCTCCCTCAGCTAACTTATCTGGATTCATGCCTAAACACATGGAGCATCCGGGTTCACGCCATTCAAATCCGGCGGATAAAAAGATTTCATGCAAGCCTTCTTTTTCTGCTTGTTTTTTAACGAGTCCAGAGCCTGGCACTACCAATGCTAATTTTACAGAAGCCGCTACTTTTTTACCTTTGACAATACTTGCAGCCAACCTTAAATCTTCAATACGGCTGTTGGTACAGGAGCCAATAAAAATTTTATCAAGGGTAATATCAGTGATTGCTTGATTTGGTTTTAAACCCATGTATTGGAGTGCTCTATGTAGCCCTTCTGCTTTGACCAAATCCGTGATCGCCTTTGGATCAGGTACATGTCCATCAATGGGTGCAACCATTTCAGGAGAGGTCCCCCAGGTCACTTGTGGTTTGATGCTGTCTGCACACAAGT
>JAHFQF010000072.1 GCA_023266435.1 Legionellales bacterium
ACGCAAAAAAGCGGGCTGGGATGAACAATATCTTCTCGATGTGATCACCCACCTCAGCCCACAGCCCCCCTGTGAGACATCGCTTACAAAATCTCAGGATTCCTAGTGCGATTGCCCTGCAATACTCTGAACGAAGTGGCTTCTCCATCAACGGCATTTGTTTCAAAATGCTTGCGGATAGCGTCTTTTTTGATAACGGGCATATACTTATCTTCCTATTTTTCTGTTTATTATAATTATTTGAGTATATTGATCTACAATATTTCAGTATAATCAAAAAATAGAATTGCATCAAGCCCAGTGTTTACAAAAAACTGCGTGCAAATCCTCTAAATAGCCTGTGAAAAATACGCATCTCTGTTATATTGTGAATTTAAACCCAGCAGCGTTTTTATGCCCACCACCACCAAAAGACTTGGCAATCGCAGAAACATCCACCTCTCTTTGGCTACGTAAACTCCAGCTATATTCTGTCTGCTGCGAGGGAAGCAGACGCTCATACGCATAGGCTGCCATAGGAACGCCTGTTTTCTCAATGATGTAATTACATAGCTCCGAGGTCAAATCAGAATCCGCCTCTGTGCCAAACACTCCATCGACAGGAATGCTGGCATCAGGATGTGGGTAGCCAATATTCATACGACACACCAGTTGAAATAAAGCTTCAATACGTGATTGTTTGATAGCAAGCAACGGCTCCCCTTTTTCGACCATCGCATCGATGAACGTTTTGTCATCTAAGCGTGCTAAGGCTGCCCAAGCTGAAAACTCTTTGGGAATACTGTCCAACCCTTCACAGACTGCTTTAGAACGACCTAGCTTCCACTGCCATAAATCACGATCTTGTACATACGCAAATAAAGCGGGCGCTGGTATCCCTTGATGAACATGCTCCCAAGCTAACATCGCACCACTTTTATGCATATTAAAATGACAATAATCTAATCCCTTCAATGCCTCTTCAGCCGTCTTATGATGATCTAATACATAAAGAGAGTGCACTTGAGATTTGAGACGCTCGAGCGTCTCTCTAGGATAGCTAAAATCCACAATATAGACTGAGTCCATAGAACCTAATGCTGGAGGAGGCTCTTGATGTAGTACAGGAATATACTCTGCTGAATCCCCATATTGCATATAAAAGGCTAATGCCGCGGCAAAACCATCAGGACAATGTTTTTGTTTATCATGGCTATGAAATAACACTTTGATTGGCATGATCTTATTTTCCTTGTAGCAACAAATAAACCCTTATGCATTCCCTCATAATCCAACGCCATTACAAATAATTGATTGAGTCACTCGAATGCCTCCCTGGCAGTAGCCGCTTGAACTGGAAAACAGTATAATAATTCCTTTTTCACCATCTATGCAGCACACCTACTATGCAAATTGGAAAACACAAGTTTGAAAACCCACTAATTCTGGCGCCGATGGCTGGTGTTACTGATCGACCTTTTCGGCAATTATGTAAACAATTGGGCGCAGACATTGCGGTCTCCGAAATGGTTGGCGCAGACTCCTTCATTCATGGCAGTGAAAAAACTGCTCGACGCGCCAATCACGAAGGAGAGACCAGCCCTTGCTCTGTTCAGATAGTAGGTACTTGTCCAGACAAGCTGGCATTGGCCGCTAAAATGAATGCCGATCAAGGCGCTGAAATCATTGATATCAACATGGGCTGCCCTGCTAAAAAAATCTGCCATACCCTCGCCGGTAGTGCGCTGCTGAAAGATGAACCTTTAGTGGAAAGAATCCTAACCAGTGTAGTCAAGGCAGTTTCCATTCCTGTGACGTTAAAAATTCGCACCGGCTGGTCTCCCGAGCAACGAAATGGTGTCAAAATCGCACAGTTGGCTGAACAATGCGGAATTCAAGCATTGGCTGTACATGGCCGCACGCGCCAATGCATGTTCAAAGGTGAAGCTGAGTATGAAACTATCCGAGCCATTAAAGCCGCTGTTTCTATCCCCGTGATTGCGAATGGAGACATCACCGCTCCCGAGAAAGCACTCATGGTGCTTCAGATGACTGGTGCTGATGGCATCATGATTGGTCGTTCTGCCCAAGGCTATCCATGGATCTTCAGAGAAATTAAACATTTCTTACAAACCGGTAGCCTCATGCTACCTCCAAGTACTGCCGAAATCCGCGCAGTACTTGTTGGGCATATGGAAAACTTATATCAATTTTATGGTAAAGAGCGTGGTGTTTTGATGGCAAGAAAACATGTTTCTTGGTACAGCAAAGGCCAACGTGGCGGCGCAAATTTTCGCCATACTTTTAATAACCTAGATACAGCAGATGCTCAATTAAAAACAGCCAATGAATTTTTTGATCATTTGATGGAATGTGCTTAATCATGGATAAAATCACTGTTAGTTATTGGATAGAACAACGCGTAGGTCATTATTTCCGACATTTAGATGGTGCAAATACTACCAATGTCTATGACATGATTATTAAAGAGGTCGATGCAGGTATTTTAAAAGCCGTCTTAAAACACACACAAGGCAATCAAAGTTTGGCTGCCTCTATTCTAGGAATTTCTAGAGTCACATTAAAGAAAAAAATGCAATCTTGTGAGATCGATTGTTTTGAGGAAACTTCATGAAGTCTATTATCCCTATTCAACGCGCTCTAATCAGCGTTTCTGATAAAAGCGACTTGATTCCATTTGCAACTGCACTCCATCAACAACATCAGATTAACCTGATCTCTACAGGCGGTACACAGACTGCATTGGAAGCAGAAAAATTACCTACTACTGGCGTGAGTGAAATCACCCAGTTCCCAGAGATGATGGATAATCGCGTCAAGACCCTGCACCCTAAAATACACGGTGGTATCTTGGCCAGACGTGATCAAGATGCACAAGCACTGCAAGATCATCACATTCAACCTATTGATTTGGTAGTAGTGAATTTATACCCCTTTGAAAAAACAGCACAAGCCACAGCTGATATTAGCGCTTTAATTCAAAACATCGATGTGGGTGGTCCTGCGATGATTCGTGGCGCTGCTAAAAATCACGAATGGGTCACTGTTGTAGTCGATCCCGAAGATTACAGTCTAATACTAGAAGAACTGTCAACTTATCAAGGAATTCGTTTAGAAACTCGTCAACGTTTAGCAGTGAAAGCTTTTGCACATACCGCGTATTATGATAGCCTTATCAGCCAGACTTTAGGAAAGCATTATGAGCACTCTGCTTTTTCTGAGCGTTTTACGTTACCTCTGCGGCAACAACAGATCTTACGTTACGGTGAAAATCCTCACCAAAAAGCATACTGTTATGTTAATCCTATACAGACGGAGATTACATTAGCCAATGCAATTCCTTTGCAAGGAAAACCTTTGTCATTTAATAATCTCAATGATGCAGACACTGCTCTACAATGCGCTTATCAGTTTGATACTCCGGCTTGCGTGATTGTAAAACATGCCAATCCCTGTGGCGCAGCTTTGGCGGATGATTTACTGACTGCCTATCAAAAAGCATTCAGCTGTGACACTGAAGCAGCATATGGCGGTATCGTTGCTGTGAATCAAGCTGTTGATGCAGGATTAATTGATGCTATTTTTTCTAAACAATTTGTTGAGGTTATTTTAGCACCTGAGTTCACGGCAGCGGCGCTGTCTCTGGCTGCGCAAAAAGCCAACTGTCGCTTATTGGCTGTACCTAAAGCATCCTTTAAAGTTAATGACATTGATATTAAACCAATTCATGGTGGCATGTTAATTCAAGAAACTGATCAAGCCATACTTGCTGAAGACAAACTGGAAGTGGTTGGTCTACATCAACCTACAGCAACAATGATTCGCGATGGATTATTTGCCTGGGGTTTATGTAAATATGTGAAGTCAAATGCCATTGTTTATGTGAAAGATCAACAAACAGTTGGCATTGGCGCAGGTCAAATGCGACGCGTTATGAGCAGTCAAATCGGTGTGCAGCAAGCACAGTATTATCAATTACCGATTGAAGGTGCTGTGATGGCTTCGGATGCATTTTTACCCTTCCCAGACAATGTAGTGGTAGCTGCTAAGGCTGGTATTCGCTGCATTTTTCAACCTGGTGGTTCAAAGCGTGACAAAGAAGTCATTGAAGCTGCGAATGATTTGGGTATTGCCATGATTTTTACTCACCAACGTCATTTCCGTCATTAAGATACTCAAGGGGTTTGTATGCGTGTATTAATCATTGGCTCGGGTGGACGTGAACATGCATTGGCATGGTCCATGGCAAAATCACATCGCGTAACACAGGTCTTTGTAGCGCCTGGTAATGGGGGAACAGATACCGAGCCTAAATGCAGAAATATTCCCATCGAAGTGACTGACGTCGATGCTTTGGTACACTTTGCAGAAGAAAATGGTATTGATTTAACGGTAGTAGGACCAGAAGCCGCTTTGATGGCTGGCGTAGTCGATGCCTTTGAAGCGGCCCATTTAGCCTGTTTTGGCCCTACCAAAGCAGCTGCCATTTTAGAAGGCTCAAAAGCATTTACTAAAGATTTCTTAAAAAAATATCACATTCCTACAGCAGACTATGAAGTCTTTACAAATACCACCGAAGCCAAATCTTATGCGCAAAAACACGGGGTTCCCCTCGTGATTAAAGCAGATGGACTCGCTGCTGGTAAAGGCGTTATTTTGGCGTTTGATCTACCAACTGCTTATCAAGCCATTGATGACATGCTAGAAAATCAATGTTTTGGTAAAGCGGGCAATCAAATTGTGATTGAATCTTTTTTACAAGGTGAAGAGTTAAGCTTTATTGCCATGGTAGATGGGAAAACCATTGTACCACTTGCGTCCGCACAAGATCACAAAGCACGTGATAATGGCGATCAAGGTCCCAATACAGGTGGAATGGGAGCCTACTCTCCAGCACCGCTTCTAGATCAGGCTTTACTAGATACCATCATGACTGAGGTGATGACTCCTACCGTAGCTGGTATGGCAAAAGAAGGCAGACCTTTTAAAGGATTTTTGTATGCGGGTCTGATGATAGCACCAGATAGAAGCATTAAAGTGTTAGAGTTTAATTGCCGGTTTGGCGATCCAGAGACACAACCTATTTTAATGCGCTTACAATCTGATTTTGCAATTTTAGTGCAAGCCGCTTGTTATGATCAATTGGGCGATCTCACTCTAGAATGGGATCCTCGCTCCGCAGTTGGTGTGGTCTTGGCGGCGAAAGGTTATCCCGAAGCTTATGATAAAGGCCAAGCAATTACTTTGCCAGTACAGGCGGATGATGCCCAAAAAATCTTTCATGCAGGCACCGTACGAACACTCGATAACACCGTAATTTCATCAGGCGGTAGAATCTTATGCGCCTGTGCGTTAGGTGAAACATTATCTACTGCTCAACAAGCAGCGTATGATTTAATGCAGCGAATTCACTGTGAGGACACTTTTTATCGCACTGACATTGGACATAAAGGCATCGCACGAATTACACAAAAATAGCAATCGTTAGTAAAGCGTAGGGAGAAGCGTTCAATAGTGCTTTAAACGTTTGACATCTCCTGATCCTACAATATCCTGGGCGTGCACTGCTGTCTCAAATATTCGAGAAATTCCTGTTTTTCACTATGCGCGATTTTTTTCGCATCAAGCAGAGCACGACAACGCATTGAAATTTGCATTGCTGTAGTAAGCGGCGGTTGAGGATCTTGCGCTAGCAAATCCTCTTTAAACTGAGTTCGTACAGACAACATCTTGTGTAATAAAGCAGTGAGATCTTTGCAATGTTTCATTTCTGAGTCAAAGGCTTTCGTATCCAGCTCATCGGTTACACCGTCTACCAATGGATCCTTCCAAACCATGACCCATTCCCCTTGTGTTTTTTCAACTGAGATGTATTTTCTACCCTTGAGATACTCTAAGGATAAAATCATCGATTCAATCTGGTTACCCTCATTCATCAAAAATAAATGCTGCCCATCAATCCCTAAAGCCTCAGCAATGATTATACCCAAAGACCACAGATCATAAGCAGTTGGGCTTAATGATTTTGAAATTCTAGGTATATCCTCATCTAAATACTGTGATAAATCTTCCGCTAAACTGATCCATCGGGCCGGTGAAAAATAACTCTGACTCCCCCCCTCATAACACCTGTCCTGTGTAGATAATCGAGAAACAGTGCGAGAAGTACCAAAGTCTATCACTTGGAAGTGAGGTGGAATACCATCAAGATCGACTAACACGTTCGCCCCCTTTATATCACAATGCACCATTGGCGAAGAGGGACGTAACTCGTTGATATGCTCAAGCCTTCCATCCCGAATAGTTGCATAAGGAATATGGCTATCATCAAAGTTTGTCGTATGTAAAAAAGACAATGTTTGTGAGACCTGAGTAACACACTCTAACAAAAACCATAATGCACCCTGCTGTAAGGCTTCCCTATCGCATTGTAAACAAGCTTGAATCACGGGCAGGTATTTTTTTAAATTCCCCCCTGGTATCAACGGCATCATACAGGCAGATAATTCATGGGGGGAATCAGAAAAATTCACACCATATAGCGGAACAATACCCTCTTCGTGCACTTTTTGAGCTGCTTCTTCAATCAACTGATAGAGTCTAATATCCGACCCAGCGGCTTTTTTATATAGTACGTCTTGGTATAGACCGTCTTTCCAAATACGCAAAGCTTGCATACTCATACCACTTTGCATCCCGTCACTGAGCTCGGCTACACCAGTGACAAGCGCAACATGATACGCTGGAGGAAGCTCGTGACCTAATGAAAGAGACATCCAGATTGCATGCAACTCTTCTAAAGGGAAATGGGTCGGTTGCCACTGGATATCCGGAGGAAAGACTTCATATAAGATACGGCTGGATGCTGGAGATACTCCACTTGGCACTGAGATATCACTGCTTGATGGAGGCATGCTGTCCGCAGAAACGTGCATAGCCACTGCTGATAGAGATAGGCCTTTTGGATTTTTCAGTCGCCTCATAAGATCTCGCTTTAAGTTACCGCCTTAAGAAAGAATGTATCTGGTTATACCCGGATAAGCAATAGCCCCTACTAACTCATCTTCTTTCTGATAGAATCAAGCATTGTACGGTAAAGAATGTGCAAAACTGACGGCATAATGACCTTAAGAACAGAGGAATACTAGTATGTGGAAAACTCAGAGTTTACATCCTGCTGCCTATGACATCCTACAAAACAAATCTACACAACGACCTTTTACTGGTGAATACGATGAGTGTCATCAGGCAGGCACCTATTTATGCCGCCAATGCGGCTTGGCACTTTTTCGCTCACAAGCTAAGTTTCATTCAGGATGCGGTTGGCCTAGTTTCGAGCAAGCAATTGCTGAGCATATAACACACCAAGCCGATCCAGATGGCCAGCGTACAGAAATTCTGTGTGCACGCTGTCAGGGACACTTAGGTCATGTATTTCATGGAGAAGGCTTTACTACTAAAAACACAAGGCATTGCGTTAACTCGTTAAGCTTAGATTTTGTTGCTGATCTGATGATTGAGGATACCGAAGAAGCCATCTATGCAGCTGGTTGTTTTTGGGGTGTAGAATATTATTTCAAGAAACTACCGGGTGTATTAAAAACAGAAGTCGGTTATACAGCAGGATATTCCCACTATCCTACTTATGAAGCCATCTGTCGTGGAGACACAGGTCATTTTGAAGTGCTGCGGATTATTTATGATCCTAAAAAAATTGATTACCCAACCTTAACACGCTATTTCTTTGAAATTCATGACCCAACACAAACCAACGGCCAAGGACCCGATCTCGGTCAGCAATATTTAAGTCGAATTTTTTATTTCAATCAAACCCAGAGGCAAATTTCACAACAACTCATCAAAGAGTTAATAGAAAAAGGCTATCCTATTGCAACACAAATACTCCCTGTACAAATTTTCTGGCCCGCTGAAACTTACCATCAAAATTATTACGAAAAAACAGGAAAACAGCCGTATTGTCATCGCTATGTCAAAAAATTTGATTAAACTCAATTTAGAGTTTTTTGCTATGAACACATATACTCAAACTCATTTGCTTTTAGACTAGGCGTTGAGCCGTGAGCAACCGGAACGTACTGTAGTACTTGAGGATTGCGAGCTGGCGAAAACAACTCAGTATAAAAGCAAATGAGGAAGAGTATACCTTGAACTTGACAGGAGAGACTCTCGTGTCCAAGCTTTATCCACTTCAAAATCCCAAACTAGGCTTCATTAATCAATGTGCCTGATTCGGCACACTGTGTTTATTCAGGTTTAATTTTTGGAGCAGATATTTGATGAGGGTTTACGGGATGTTCTGCTTGTGAAACATGTTTACGATGATACAGCATCAAAAGATGGTTACCCACATCGATCACATTAGCATGCCAGGCAATAGAAGACACACCCGTGACAGCAGCCCAACCTGCTTGAGCTACTCGCAGTCCATTTGCACCTAGTGCAAACAATGTCCAACGATTAGGCATTAAGGCTTCTAGTGCATGCAAAGTTGCGTCTGGTAAATACTCTTTCGCTTCAGCCTTGGGATCAGTCATATATTGATACAATACTGCAAGCGAAATCAGTCCGTTATACGTGCGATACAGGGTTTCAGTGTCAATCTTTGCGAGAGCGTGGATATTTTCTAAATCTTCTATAGCAAAATGAGGCATGATTTACATCCTTTTATAAATTACTTTACATCCTTCCTGATGCTTACAGTATCTCTGTTTTTTACAGACACTATGAGCATCTTAAAAACTATACTTGAAATTGATTATCTCGCCTATAGCATTTTTTCGCATACAATGGTTTTTCAGCAAACAAGTATTTGAGCTAGTAACTTGGACAAGGCCGCATGCTTTTGCTAAAGTGTAACCGTCTAAGGGCAAGCTAACGCTCCCAGATATGGACATTTTGAGCCGGCCTTTTGCCAAAGGCTGGTCAAAATACTAAACTCCTAAACACTGTTTAAATACTTACGAAACATATCGTAAGCCATGGCATCAAGTAAAAAGGGCCTCTCATGTTAAAATGGCAGATTTCTCCCACCATCGGTGGAGCATTATTGGTTGCAGGCAGCTGCATTGGCGCAGGCATGCTAGGTTTACCCATTTTAGCAGGCCTAGTAGGACTAGGGCCTAGTCTAATCTGGCTAGTCATTGTGTGGGCTTATATGTTAGCAACGGCGCTCTTGCTCGCAGAGGCTAACTTATGGTTTCCAAATAAATCAATCAACTTGCTTACTCTGTCTGAGCTAACTTTGGGGAAAACTGGAAAACTCTTTGCTTGGCTAACGTTTATTTTTCTGTTTTACAGCTTATTGGTTGCCTATACTGTCAAAGCAGGTCAGTTTGTACACTTGGGTTTAATTGAGCTATTTCATCAAGACGTTCCTGCAATTTTAGGTCCTGTGACCTTGCTGAGCATTTGTGGGGGGTTTGTATATTTTGGTGCAAACTGGGTAGATAATTTTAATCGCGTTGGCATGTTGGGCCTGATTGCAACCTATTTTTATCTCATTACACTCGCAAGCCAACATGCTACGACCGTTGGTTTGGTACACCAAGATTGGAATTTGAGTTTGTATTTGATTCCCTTCTTAATCATTTCTTTTGGTTTCCATGACATGCTACCTAGCATTAAAACCTATTTAAATCATGATTGTGCCGCACTAATCCGCGCAGTCAAATTAGGCGGAATTTTCCCCTTAGTCATGTATGCTATCTGGTTAGCGGTCATGGTCAGTGCTTTACCTTTATTAGGTGACAATGGCATTATCCATGGATTTCATCATGGTGAAATTGCCACCGAACCTTTGAGTCGGCTCTCGCTCAATCCACGAGTCGTTATTTTTGCACAAGGATTCGCTTTTTTTGCAATCATTACCTCTATTCTGGGCCAAGGCTTAAGTTTGGTAGACTTTCTAGATGATGGACTAGAATACAAAGGAAAGTCATTTTCTAGAGGCTTTTTATGCATGCTGGTGTTTTTCCCACCGCTGATTTTTAGCCAACTAGATCCAAATCTATTTTTTAAAGCCTTAGAATATGCTGGTGGTATTGCAGCCATTCTTTTATTTGGCATCATGCCTGCCCTGATTGTTTGGCGTGGACGCTATCAACTTGGCTTACACGGTTTGTATCAGTTGTTCGGTGGACGCCCTTTGCTGATCATCATCATCTTAAGTGGTTTACTTGTCTTGGGATTAGAAATCGGCACCATTTTAAAATGGTGGCAATGGCCTATCCCGCCGCTTACATCAACACATATCGCTCAGTAAGTCACACACGCTAGGTGCTCAAGCACACCCAACGTCATGTGTATCTTTGGAAAAAAGCAGCAAGTGGGCCGGCACAGAGACCGGCCCCTACGCTTTTTACTCATGTATGCTGAACATTTTTTATCTTAAACTACACGTCAGTCAAGGGGGCTGATATGAATATACA
>JAHFQF010000073.1 GCA_023266435.1 Legionellales bacterium
CGCTGCTGCTGTCAAGCACACAGACTCCTTAAAAAAATCCATTGTAGACTTAAAAGCAAAATTAGCTAAAGCCTCTGCCAAGCAAAAAACTCAAAAAGACAAACGCGTGACTGTGGCCAATAAATTTAAAACTAAGCCCTCTCCTGCTTCAAAAAATCAGCTCAATAAAGCCAAAGAAGAATACACAGTAACCGCCGATCTGGTTGCTTCACTCAAAACCGAATTTGAGGCTGCAAGAAACGCTTTACAAGCCGCGCAAACTGAGCAGGCTAAATTAAACGCGCTACAAAAATTAGTATCCTCTTTTGAAAAAGATTGGAAAGCTGCGCAAAAACAAAAAGCCGCTGCACCTGCATCCACCACCAAAGCTGTGGCCAGCACCACCAAGGAAGGTGCGCCTAAAAAAGCAGTGGCCTCATCCGCTACTAAAGCAAAAAGTAGCAAATCCGCAGCCAGCGCTGAAACTCAAACTAAAGCGCCCACAAGTGCTAAAAAAGTGGTCCGTAAGAAGCAAGCAGCAGCCAAAGACTCTGCCGTGGCGCCGTTATCAACACCACAACTTCCTATCGAGTCACCAGCTCTTGCATTGAGCACCTCTGCGACAGCAGAAGCTTAATTTCTGAAAATGGCTTGGAGGACTCCCTCCAAGCGCATTTAATCATCAGCGCCCTATCATTATCCAACGCTCTACGCATCTCACCACCTCAAAGAAGCTTTCCTCTAGCCAACGCGCTTTAAAATTTTGTCTGGCTGGACACACGTACGCAACCTGGGTCCCCGCTAAACAACTCGCTAAGACGCCAGTCAATAACCGATCATCCGCCAAGAAGACCTCTTGAGGTTGCACCTTGAAATGTTGTGCGATAGCCAATAATCCCTGTGGGTAGGGCTTTTTGGGAAACCCCGCAATAAACAGCAGCTCTGGAAAAGCGGTTTGGAAGTACTGTCGACGCGCTTGATTTGGCTTATTGCTTAACAATGCTAACTTGATAGATGTTTCCCTCAAAGCATTTAACCAGATCACCACCTCTTCATCGGGCTGCACTTGCCCATGGGAGGCAAGCACCCCATCAAAATCCAAAGCTAACACCTTTATTTTTTTGGCAATCAAGTAACTTAATTCAAGCTGGGTTACATTGGTGATCTTGCTTGTGAGCGCTAATTGTTTGATTTCTCGACGAAAAAGCCACCCCTGTCTTAAAGCGAATAAAAATCTAGTCATCTAATTACCCTATTTTCCATGTGGTGTGTTTCATTATGCACGGATATTCCCTAAAATTGCAGGCTAACTACTGCTAGAAAATAAGGGCCTCTCCATGCAACAGTTACTCCAAGATCTATTAAGAGAAATACCGCCTTCTTTAATTGGCGTAAAAACAGAAATTGAACAGTGGCTAAAAATGGCTTTTATTAAAAAAATGAAAAATCTGGACTTCGTGACCCGCGAAGAGTTCGAGATTCAGCTAGAAGTATTACAGCGTACCCAGCAGCGCTGTCGCGAACTGGAGTCCCAGCTGAAAACCTTAGAAACGAAAGTCAATGAAGGTTCGAAAAATAATCAGTAAGCATGTATAATCGAGGGCTAGCCTCTTATTTCTGGTTAGTCCACAGCACCTGATGGAGCCACCTGTATGACACTATTCCACGACATCTTGCTCGTGCTTGGCATTGCTGTTGCAATCATTTGCCTATTAAGGCTCGTCAAGCTTCCTCCTATTTTGGGCTATCTGATGGCGGGCTGTTTGTGTGGCCCTGCTGGACTGGGCTTATTTCACAGTGTTGAGGGCTTATCTTTTGCTGCCGAAATCGGCGTGGTCTTTTTATTATTTACGATTGGATTAGAGTTGTCTTTCCCTAAATTAATCGCCATGCGCCGAAGCCTCATGACCCTGGGGGGGCTACAGGTCGTCTTGTGTACCTTGTCGATTTTGGGTGTTGCCATGCTGGCTGGCGTGGACTCTAAGGCAGCGTTTGCCATTGCTGGCGCCATTGCGCTGTCTTCAACAGCGGTGGTCACTAAACAGCTGCTTGAGCAAGGGGAGCTATATCAAGAGCACGGTAAAGCGGCTTTAAGCATTTTATTATTCCAAGATCTGGCAGCCATTCCCTTTCTGATTATCGTACCAAGTTTAGCGAGCGAATCAGCTAATATTGGTACTACCCTGTCTTTTGCCATGCTAAAGGGCAGTCTTGTCGTTATTGTTTTAATGTTCTTGGGCCATCGGATTCTGCGTCCACTCTTCCATCAGGTTGCACTTGCTCGCTCAACTGAGCTTTTTATGTTGGCCATTTTATTGGTCGTGCTTTCTGCTGCCTGGCTGACCGAAACATTCGGCCTATCGATGGCACTGGGCGGATTTTTAGCAGGAGCCCTCCTGGCTGAGACTGAATACCAGCATCAAATTGAAAGCGATATAGAACCCTTTAGAGATATTTTTCTGGGGTTTTTCTTTGTGACGGTTGGGATGAAGCTCAACCCAGCAATTCTGCTCTCCCAAGGCCACTGGGTCCTGCTGCTTGTTTTGGGGATTCTGCTGATTAAAGGGATTATCATTGCGCTCTTAGCGCGCGTTAGTGGGCTGTCCTTAAAGTTTTCTATTAAAACTGGGTTGGTGCTTGCACAAGGAGGAGAGTTTGGCTTTGCCTTATTAGCGCTCGCCTCTGCGTATCACATCATTGACACTGAGCTCAATCAAATCGTGATTGCTGCGATTATCATTAGCTTGGCACTGGCTCCTATTTTAATTCGCAAAAGCAAAGCCATCGCTGGATTTTTGGCACCTTTGCTTTCCAAAGAAAGTGCGCTTGTAGAAGACATCACTGCCATCGAAAAAATCTCTGATGAAATTAATCAACATGCGATCATCTGTGGATTTGGTCGAGTAGGGCAGCATCTGGCTCGATTTCTTGAGGCGGAAGGGATTAACTATATAGGCCTTGATCTGGACCCCAAACGGATCAGAGAAGCAACCGCTGCCGATGAACCAGTCTTTTATGGCGACTCTACACAGCTCCATTTGCTAGAGGCGGCGGGGCTTAGCAAGGCGCGAATTTTGCTCGTTGCTTTTAACGATCATGAGTTGGCGCTAAAAACCATTAAAACCATTCGTCGTGCAAAATATGATTTACCCATTTTAGTGCGCGCACAAGATGACAAATACTTAGAAGAGTTACAGCTGGCGGGAGCGACGGAAGTTGTCCCTGAAACGCTGGAGGCCAGTTTGATGTTAGCATCGCATATGTTGCTTTTATTAGGGCAAGATCCGCAACGTGTTAATCTATTGATTAATGATGTGATTTCTTCTCGCTATAGCATCTTAAAGGCTTACTTTAAAGGCGAAGATGAAGTGGATCGCATGGAATCCTTTGATGAAAATGCTGAATCTTTACACACCGTGACGATCACAGACAACGCATTTGCGGTTGGCAAATCCATTGCTGAGATTTTAAGTGGTTGTGCTGACGATCTGGTGATCAAAATTACTGCTTTTAAACGTGATGGGATTAAAAGCCATAGCCCCAGTTTAGAGGTGATTTTGAAACCAGGGGACATTATTATTTTACAAGGAACCAATGAGCAGCTCTACCTTGCAGAAGAGAAGCTCCTAAAGGGATAAAACATGGCAGTATCTGTAGTTCGCACGCGCGCCAACATGGGGTTGGAAGCGCCATTGGTTACTATCGAAACACATTTGACTAATGGAGTGCCGCACCTAACCATTGTTGGATTGCCTGAAGTCGCCGTTAAGGAGAGCAAGGATCGCGTTCGCAGTGCTCTATTAAATAGTGGATTTGAATTTCCCCTCAAACGCATAACCATCAATCTAGCGCCTGCCGATTTACCCAAAGAGGGCGCTCAGTTTGATTTGGCCATCGCTATTAGCATTCTAGTTGCTAGCCAGCAAATTAATATTCCCCACCTCTCCACCAAGGAATTTATTGGGGAGCTGGCCTTAACAGGGGAATTACGCCCTGTACGCGGCATTCTGCCCATGGCGCTTGCTTGCCAACGAGAATCAAGACGACTCATTGTCCCCATGGATAATGCCAAAGAAGCCTGTATCGTGCAAAATTTGGCCTTATATGGCGCGCATGATTTATTGTCTTTGGTGCAAGCCTTACAAACCAACGAGCTGATGCCTTATCAAGGACAGGCGCTGGAGTGGACGCAGAACAGCAACGGGGATTTTTCGGAAGTTAAAGGACAGCATTTCGCCAAAAGGGCGCTAGAAATTGCAGCTGCTGGCGCACACAGTGCGTTACTCGTCGGACCACCCGGGTGCGGAAAATCCATGTTAGCCTCTAGATTTGCTTCTATTTTACCTCCGCTTTCGCAGCCAGAGCAGCTTGAAGTTGCCATGATCAGCTCGATTTTACGCGCTGGTCGCACTCCACAGTTATCGAGGCCTTTCCGCTCCCCGCATCACAATGCCTCTCATGTAGCCATTGTAGGCGGAGGCGCAAAAGCCAAACCGGGTGAGATTACTTTAGCCCATCATGGCGTTTTATTTTTAGATGAACTGCCTGAGTTTGATCGCCGTGTATTAGAATCATTACGAGAGCCGCTAGAAACTGGTCAAGTACATATTGCTAGGGCTAACTATTCACATGCTTATCCAGCAAAGTTTCAATTTCTGGCTGCCATGAATCCCTGTCCTTGCGGCTATCTGAGTGATGCCACCAGACAATGCCGTTGCACACCCGATCAAATTCAACGGTATCGCAATAAAATTTCAGGGCCTATTCTAGATAGAATTGATGTGCAGGTAGACTTGCCTGCTATAAGCCCCTCGATATTAAAAACCTCTACTGACACCATTGAGTCCAGCGAGTCTGTGCAAAAACGCGTGATTGCTGCAAGAGATACTCAATTTGCAAGACAAAACTGTTATAATAGTAGCTTGTCTACTACTCAAATTGATCAAGTATGTAGCATACAACCTACAACCCAATCTTTCTTTGAAAAAGCGATGACGACTTTAAAGCTCTCTGCTCGAAGCTATCATCGCATTCTTAAACTGGCGCGCACAATTGCTGATCTGGATCGCCAAGCTGAGATTGAAATCAACCATTTGCAGGAAGCGATTGGGTATCGTCAACTGGATCGGTTGTTTTCCAAAGGTATTTAATGAATAGCCACCTTAATGCGGCCCAGCGTGAAGCCATTCAACACATTCATAGTCCTTTATTAGTAATTGCTGGTGCTGGCAGTGGAAAGACTCGCGTCATCACTCATAAAATCGCACATCTGATTCACGAAGAGCATTTTAAAGCAAAGCAGATTGCAGCCATTACTTTTACCAATAAAGCAGCTCGTGAAATGCAGCATCGTGTACAGTCGCTTATTAAAGCTCCGCTCAATAAAGGGCTCACTGTTTGTACATTCCATTCTTTGGGGTTGCAGATAGTCAAACAAGGCTATCGTCATTTAGGACTCAGATCCAAGTTTAGTTTATTTGACACCGAAGACTCATTAAATTTACTAGCGCAATGTGCTGAAAAAAAAATGATGGAACATGCAGAGCAACTTAAACAAACACTGACACAAATCAGTATGTGGAAAAATTCGCTGATTTCCCCAGAAAAACTGATTCAAGATGCCTCGGATGAGCAGCTATACCGAAATGCTTTGAGCTATCAAAGTTATCAAGAGCGTTTGCAATTATACAATGCTGTGGATTTTGATGATTTAATCCGTCTACCCAATGTGCTTTTTTCTGAGCACCCAGAAGAGCTGCTTAAATGGCAAGGCAAATTACATTATTTGTTGGTGGATGAATATCAAGATACCAATTTAAGTCAATTCGCGCTCATCAAGCACTTATGTGGTATACGACAACAATTTACTTTGGTCGGAGATGATGATCAGGCCATTTATGCTTGGCGTGGCGCTGAGCCCAAGTTGTTACAACAAATCCAGCAAGACTTCCCCTCATTGAAAGTAGTGAAATTAGAGCAAAACTATCGCTCCAAACAAACCATCTTAAATGCTGCTAACCATTTGATTGACCATAACACTCATATTTTTTCAAAAAAATTATGGAGTCAGCACCAACAAGGTGAAAAAGTACGTGTCATTAAAATTGATAACGATACGATGGAAGCGCGCACGATTATTGATCACATCATTCAGCATAAGCTGCATACAGGTAGTCCCTTGCATGATTATGCCATTTTATATCGCAGCAACCATCAAGCTCGACCTTTTGAGCAGGCATTACGAGAAGCAAACTTACCCTATAATTTAAGTGGCAGCACTTCAGACTTTATGAAAACTGAGATTAAGGATTTGGCTGCTTATCTGCGCTTAATGCTGAATCCAGAAGATGATAATGCTTTTTTACGCTGTATTAATACACCCAAACGTGAGTTAGGCCCAAAAACCATTGAGAAATTAACGCACTATGCGCGGCAACGTGAAACCAGCTTATTGGCCGCCTGTCTAGAGATGGGCCTTACCCAAGTGCTACCGGCAAAAACAACCGATGTATTACATGAGTTTGCACAAACACTCATGCAAACTGCTGATAATTTGTCTCGTTCTGATCCCATTGAATGCCTGCAAATCTATATTAATACTTTAAACTATGATGCACACCTGCTTGAAAACAGCACCTCTGTTAAACAAGCTGAAAAAAGAATGGAGAATGTGAATCACTTCTTAAACTGGCTATATCGTTTGCTCAAAGGAACGCCTGAATCCAAGGCCCTCTCTTTTGAAAAGGCCATGCATCGTATGATGTTGATTGATATTTTGGATGCTCAAAATAAAAACAATGAAGAGGGCGCACTCGTGCTGTCTACGCTGCATGCAGCCAAAGGATTAGAGTTTCCTTATGTATACTTGATTGGTTTAGAAGAGGGCATTTTGCCGCATGAAAATAGCATTGCTAACGATACCATCGAAGAAGAAAGGCGGCTAATGTACGTGGGGATGACCCGCGCCCAAGATGAGCTCACCATCAGCTGGTGTGAAAAGAGAAAAAAACAAGGTGGCTGGTATACCACAGAAATGAGCAGGTTTTTGTCAGAGTTACCTGACTCTGAAACGGTGTGGCCTAACAGCCTTTCAGTGAAAGCACCCCACATCGATGAGTCTCTCAATGGGCACTCTTGTTTTAATGCATTAAAAGCGATGCTGTCTCAGGAAGAAGAGTAGAGCGGGGCCTGCCCGAGATTGTTGTTCCAAGGGTAATAGTGACACTCGGAGAACTGAGTAGATTGACCAAACTACACAGTTCTTTGATACTTGAACGCTTACAGATTATTTGCTGATCATATACTCAATCGTAGCCTTCAGGTCACTGTCGCTACATTGTGCACAAGTTCCCTTAGGCGGCATGGCATTAATCCCCTGTATTGCGTGCTGCAATAAAGTATCAATACCTTGATCGACTCGGGGTTTCCAGGCGGCTTTATCACCTAGTTTTGGTGCGCCAGCAACGCCTGCAGCATGGCAAATAGTACAAAACTGATTATAAATCTGCTCACCAGATAGCCCCAGTCCATTCCCTGCTGTTACAGCAGCTGCTGCAGCGACTTCTTTTACATGCAACTGAGGTAACCCAGGCGGCTGTAAGCGCTGCTCCATGGCTTCAGGACTATTGTCTACTACACGGGCTTGAATCGCCATCACGGGTGCTGAGAGTATCATCAAAAAAACAAAGGCATAAGACTTACTATATAAGCTCATAAAAACGACTCCCTCTTTTTATGCGGTTCATTATACCTGCTGTAAACGCTTACGCATAGACAGTTGTGGCTAGAGTGGTTATCATACTAGGCCTTATGCGCAATCATCTTGGTCAACAGCCCGCTGGATCCAGAATATTCGCATTTTGAGACAACATGCGCTCGTAGCTCAGGGGATAGAGTATTGGCCTCCGAAGCCAAGGGTCGCTGGTTCGATTCCAGCCGGGCGCGCCAAAAGCTTTACGTTCAAATGATTATGATTCATTTTTTCAGCGGCCACCTGCCTTTATGCCCCCCCTGTTGCATCATCACACTCAATAACGAGAATACGCTAAAAATTGAAAAACACCTCGCTAACCCTTAGCGTTGTTCGCTATTTAGATTACACGAATAAACCTACTCCATAAAAATTACGATGGCAGGTAGAAATTTAAATGACTCGCGCAATCTGTTACTAATCAAACTGCCAGCCTAAGATAAAAAACTTAACCTTTGAGATTGCTTTTCTCTAGTCTTTTGTTAGTATGGCCCGGGACTTTGGAAAAATAAGGCTTATTTGTGCCAATCATCGGAAACATTACTTCAACTAATGATGATCAATCTGGAATTAATCATTCTGGTTTCCTCTATTTTTTAATGCTCTCTATAGTATTTCTTTCATGTTGTGCAGGACTCTGTCGCACTCGGCTACCTCAGAGCTGTTGTGCCACGAAAAAAAAGAGCACCCCTCCCAAGGAGGCGACTGCAATCACTCCTTTGCTTGACACAATGCAATACCCAACAAGCGATCGTACGAATGCGCAACTTTCTATACAAGACACGCCAGATCCGCAAACTAGTGCAAAACTCAGAGCAACTTAACCAACAGCCCCTCCTCAACTCGACTAGCTTGCTTTTAGACAGCTCGCTGCAGGTTGTAATCCTTGTTGCACAACTCGTTCTGCCTGCTCTGTAGCTGGCTGCTCAGTGCTACGCATATCTGATAAGTATGTAAGACGAGGTCGTTTAGCTACATCAATCTCTTTTTCTGCTGCTAGTTTTAGCCCACACTGCTGTCTTGCATACACAAGTTTTAAGGCTGTATTTTCTGCAATTTGCTCGTCATCAACGCCAGCAGCGTGCCCACCCTCTTCGGACTCTAAATATAATACCGTTTTGCCCAATCTCTGCAGTTTACCAGTGAAAGCGCGCGCATGGTAAGGATGTACGCGATCGTCTTTGCGCGAGGTACAAACTAATAATCGAGGTAACTGATGCCCAGCCGATAAACATTGTAAAGGGGAGTAGCTCGCTAAAGCGGCCCGCTCTTCGGGAACGTCGGGATCGCCGTATTCTTCTTTCCAGCTATCCCCGGCAAGCAATGTGTGATAACACAACATATCTAAAAGCGGTACGCTACATATCATGCCATTAAATAATTCAGGATGCCGCATCATGACACTGCCAACCAATAGCCCACCATTACTCGCACCTGCGATCACCAAATGCTGAGGAGACGTCAGGTGTAGGTCTGTTTGTAAAGCGCACGCAACCGCTTCAAAATCCTCAAATGATTTATGCCGATTTGCTTTTTGAGCAGCTTGATGCCAAACGGGCCCATATTCCCCCCCGCCCCGAATACCTGCTAACACATAAGCTCCTCCTTCAGCCAACCAAGTGCACCCATAGACATCCAAATAAAATGGCGTATAAGTAACCTCAAATCCACCATATCCATACAACATGGTAGGCGTCGTCTCATCAAACGGAGTATCTTTAGGATAAATCACAAAATACGGTATCGAAGTACCATCTAAGCTTTTTGCAAAAGATTGTTTGACTGAAAAATGCGCTGCATTAAAGGATGCTGGTTCGTGTTTGATTAATTGCGGCACTTGCCCATCTGCATTATCTAAATATAAGGTATCAGGCATCAAAAAACTCGTTAAGGTCAACCAGTAACGATCGCTTTCCGTATCGACAGCAGTAATCTCAGCTGATGTACATTCCGGAAGCGGTATCTCACGTTGCCTCCAGCCTGTTTCTGTTAGTTGATACTCATATAGCCTGCTTTGAATATGTTCTCGTATATTCAAAATCAACTTATTGTTTAGGAACTCTAGATCTTCTACACTTTGAGTTGCATCGGGCATAAAAAAGAGCGATGGGTTCGGATGCCCTGTCATCAGGGTGGCCATAGGAACAGTAACAATAGCTCCTTGTTGCCAAACTCTGTCTCCAATCTGCCAATCAGATTTCAGAGCAAGAAACATGATATCTTTGAAGACTCCTAACATTTCGGCATCTAATGGGATATCAAGTGAAATAGTATTAGTCAAATTTTCATCAAATACAGCCAGGTGCTGCTGAAAAAAAGTAATGACATGCTGAGCAAAGTAATATTTTTTGTCTGCACTGCTCATGCACACAACCACCCCACTGTTGACATAAGTTTTTTCACCTTGGACTAGTATCCGTCCATCACTGAGTAGAGTTCCTCTTTTCCATAATCGTGCTCGTGTTGGATAACCAGACTCCGTCAAATTCGCAGCATCTGTGCCATCCTCTATAATAAGAGTGTCCGCATCAAGCCAGTCAACAATTGAGGTTTTAGAGGATATAGGAATATTAAACCCTAATTCACCTACAAAAGATTTTGTGGCGATGTCAAATTCATACCATTCAGAGGCATCTGAACCACCATCTGATAGCTGAAGCATCCAACGGTTACCATGCTCG
>JAHFQF010000235.1 GCA_023266435.1 Legionellales bacterium
CTCTAAGAAAGCAGAGACTAGAGGATTTCTGTGCTCTGTCTTTTCCAGATGCACGGTCGCCAGCACACATTGATAATTGGCCTGCACCGTGAGTGGATCCATCCAGCCTGAAAAATCAGAATCAGGCGCTTTAAAAGCAATACAGGAGTTATGTGAGGAGCAGCCTCCTAACATTTTACCGCGGCTATGGCGAATGTGACTATTGCCTTTGATTTGCTCGGTAATGGCATAATCGTAATCATATTCTGTGCCTAACAAACTTGACCAAGACGAGACGTGCAAAATTTGCTCTACCTGTTCATCACTTTTTCCGGCTTCGATCAGCGCAATTTTTGCAGTGGGTAATTTTTCTGCCAATCGCTTAGCAACCACACAACCTGCACTACCGCCACCTACAACGATATAATCAAACGCTAACATACAAAAGGATGCTCCATTGGTTTCATTGCTACATAAATGCTTTTATTTTGCGTGTACTCGGACAAGGTGGTCAATGCATTTTCTCGTCCTATCCCTGATTTTTTATACCCACCAAATGGCATGCCCTGCGGATACACATTATAAGCATTTATCCAGCACGTCCCTGCTTGTAATTGTGCCGCAATGCGGTGCGCTTGCATTAAGTTTTGGGTATAGATGCCTGCCGCCAATCCATACGGCGAGTCATTTGCGCGCGTAATGACTTCTTCTTCATCTGTAAAGGGTAGAATACAAAGCACCGGACCAAACACTTCAGTTTGTACAATCTGTAAACTATCGGTATTGCATAAGAATAGCGTGGGCTCAATGAAAGCCCCTTTGTCGCAGAATTCAGCAGGGATGTGGCCACCAAAGAGGCATTCGGCACCTTCATTTTTTGCTTGCTGTATAGCATGCAATACGCGATCACGATGTGTGCGGCTGATCAGAGAACCCATGTGCGTACTAAGACACTGTGGTAGGCCGATGCGGATGGATTTGAGTGCAGTTGTCAGCTGTGTAATGAATGCCTCTAATACACTGTGATGTACGAAGACTCGTGTGCCATTAGAGCAGATTTCTCCTTGCGCATAGTAATTACCCCAGAGTGCACCAATCACCGCTTGTTGTAGATCACAGTCTGGCAGCACAATCATGGGCGATTTACCGCCAAGCTCTAAGCTGACTTTTTTTAAGGATTGGCCAGCACTGGCTGCCACACGTTGTCCTGTTTCTACACTGCCCGTCAGCGAAAGCTTAGTAATACCAGAGTGATCGACTAAGGCTTGGCCGACTTGTGCATCTCCTAGAAGCACTTGATAGAGATTTGCTGGTAATCCAGCTTCTTGAAAAAGCTGTCCGAGTACCACCGCTGACGTGGGGGTCAGCTCCGCAGGCTTGTAGAGCAGGGCATTGCCGGTGATGAGCGCAGGGGCTGCTTTCCAGCAGGCAATTTGTAAAGGATAGTTCCAGGCCCCGATGGCGCCACAGACACCCAACGGCTCAGGACGCGTATAAAAAAAATGATCAGAGCCTGTGTGATTACTCTGACCACTCAACGTCACACTGGCTTTAGCAAAATATCGTAAGGCCTCAGCGGCACTGGGTAAGTCGTCTTTGACTACATCGCGGATGGGTTTGCCCGTGTCTTTGACCTCAAGTAATGCCAGCGCTTCTTGATGTGTGTCTATGAGCGCTGCGGTGCGATATAAAATGTTGGCTCTTTCTGCAATAGGTAACTCGGCCCATTTTTTTTGTGCATCAGATGCAGCCATCACTGCCTGATCAATTTGTGTTGCAGAGGCGGTCGTATAGGTATTTAAAACGTCATCTAGTGCGGGATCGATATTTTCAATTTCCCTACCTTGCCCAATCACCGCTTTACCATGAATCCAGAGTGTGGGTGTGCTGATCACCATGGTTGAAAACCAGGTACTGCGTCAAGTGTTGTGGTGACTGTGATGTTCTGACGCGGGGTGGCTGGGTCTTGTCTATCTGCTCCGGGAGTGATTTGAGCTGGTCTCGGCTCTAGTACAGAGTGTGGATCGGTAGCAGACGAAGCAGAAGGTTTAGCGTCAGCAGCTACTACAGCCGCACTATCGGCGCGTTTAAATAATGCACAAAAACTTAAAAAGCCATCGCGTAGTCCCGTCAATATTTCACGGACAAATTGAGTGGCACTATAAGGATGCTCTTCTGAAGTAATGCCAGTGACAAAGGCAAATTTTCTAAACAGATATGGCCCTAATAACAGAGGTCCCAAGAGGGCAGCGATCACAAGCTGATATTGTAGCAAGGCTGTCATCGTGGTGGAGAGCGCCGACAATGCGATGGGATAGGCCATCAAGTTGACCATGCTTTTGGCAAGTAACAATAAGCCAAACATCACCGCACCTTTGATCAATATAACGCTTAAGCCCAATATGGCTAGCAAGGTGATGACTTGCGCAGCTTTGCGTAAAGTTGCTGATGCGGATTGTGAAAGCATGCAGTATTCTCCCGAAGAGGCATCAAATCCGTGCATTACAGCATGGACATGGCTGAATCGCAACCTGTCCTGCGCTGTTGCTTTGCAGAGTTGTTGTTCTTCCAAAAACATGAGAGGATACGTTTTCATAGTGAGCTACGTTGGCTATTTTACTTCTTAAAATAAAAGGGGATTGAGACATGCTTCAAACAATGTGGTCAAAAATAGGATGGTTGATATTGGTATTGTCTTGCTCAGGATTGCATGTGGTGCAAGCCCACTCGGATCCAGTGCCAGAAGCTGCGCAGAGTGCAGCCGTTACAGTGCCCCCCTCCGCTGCATTGCAAGTCCAGATTGATGACATCAAAGCCAAATGGGCCGTCACAAAATATCAAGCCAAAGGCGAAG
>JAHFQF010000236.1 GCA_023266435.1 Legionellales bacterium
CTCTAAAACAACTTACAAAAAAGAGGGAGACAAAACTATCTCATGCATCCTGATTTTTTGATTCAACTAAACGATAAGGATGCTAAACACTCTGATACCATCTACAATGATACGTGGTCTTATGTGCTTTTAATTGGCAGAATATTGGATAAAAATATTAAGTATACAACGACTGATGTTGAGCTAAAATTCTCTGGCCCTGCTGAAAGTATGAAATTCAATCTAGAACAAGTACAGCAAGCTATTCAAGACAGTCAGTTATCCACAGAAGCTAAAGCTGTACTGAATACAAACATTAACATTTTGGCACCTGAGCATATCCCTGCAGATACAAAACCTTATGAGCATAGAGGTCAATTAATTAAAGCAATACAGGCTATTCAAGGCATCGTTCTTGAGGAAAGAGTGGCTTTAGAAGCCAAAGAAAAAAGTATCGCCATAGGTGAAAAGGGGGTTTTAAGTAAGGCTGATCTTGAAACAGGATTTCCTAAAATAACTCTAATGTCGGCTGAATCAGAAAACGCCCTTGTTCAAGAGATATTCAAATTTGCACAACAACAAAATAAAAAAATTGATGAAAGTATATTGCAAGATTTCCTGACACAGAAGTTAACTAAAAATCCATCAAAAATTCATGAGATACTGAAGATATTAAGAAGCTCTGAGACAGCCAAAACATGGTGTATTGATCAGCCTGCAGTATCTGTTGCACCTCAATCTTCTGGGCTACCACAACCGCTGCTACACTCTTATCGGACTCAGAATCCTACTGCTACTGAATTGAGCCCTGCCAAACAAGCAGCTCTGTCTTTAGAGCAGATATCAACAGCGATTCAAGCTATTCCGTTTCAGAAAGGCTTTTCAGAGGGTTGCATTCAAGCAATTAGTGCTGCATCAGAAAAAAATGGGGGTGCTAAAATAGATGAAACCAACTTAATAAAAGCATTGAAAAATATACACGAAAATGCTCCCAGCAAAGCAGCCACCATTGTAGCGCAATTAAGAGAGAAAGGCCTGATGATGGAGGCCCCTCCTCGCTCCGAATCATTTAAAATAAAGTAACTAATTAACGACTCTCCCTGTAGGTGAGATATCCCCTCATCTGTTGAGGGTGGACTCTTTTCCGTTTTATTGATATTCTTTTAAGAATGCAATAAAGTAAGAAACAATGCTTATCTTTAACCAACAAGTAAATAAAAAAACCAGCTAATTTTAAATTTGTTGCTTATAAAAGTGTGCATACTTTGGGCAAGTGAGCAGTGACCAGATTGATTTGCTTTATAATATTGAGACTTTTTTTATGATACACGTTCTGTTGCCAGCAATTTGGCTCATTGTTTTACTGGCGGGGCTTCCGCAACTTTCTGAAACTGTTTATACCCGATATAGCCGATAGCCTCAAGGCATCCGTATCCATGGTGGAGTATACGCTCACTATTTACCTTTTTGGATTCGCCATTGGCACCCTGTTTTGGGGTAAACTTTCCGATAAATTTGGCCGAAAACCTTGTATTTTAGCAGGCCTGGTCATTTTTTCTCTTGGGTGTATGGGGTGCTATTTCTCTAGCAGCATTGAAATGCTGATGATCAGTCGCTTGATTCAAGCTTTTGGTGGCAGTATTGGCAGTGTGCTCGGCCAAGCTGTTTGCCGTGATGCATTTCATGGCCCCAGCTTAGGCAAAGCCTATGCATCCATAGGGAGCGCCCTTGCGCTTTTCCCAAGCTTAGGACCAGTAATAGGTGGCGTCATAGCAGAAAATTTTGGGTGGTCTAGTATTTTCTTATTTCTAACAGGATTCACTCTGATTTTAATCGCTATGGTATCAATAAAATTACCGGAAACACTTCCTGCAAATAATCGAAAAAAGACTGCAATTTTAGAGGTGGCGTTAAGTCTCATGCAGGACAAAAGGGTGATAGGTCTTGGCTGTATTGTTGCCGCCTGTAATGGCATACTTTTTAGCTACTTTGCTGAGGGCTCTTTTTATTTCATTGATCTGCTTGGCTTGTCTCCAAGTATGTATGGTGCAAGTTTCATCATGATCGGAATCGCGACAATGCTGGGTGGCGTATTTTCTAAAAGATTGCATAATAATCAGCACTCATCCACAGCCATTATAAAGTATGGTCTGGCCATTATGGGATTTTCCGCCGCTCTATTTAGCATGATTGCGGCCTTTCACCATCATATCCTGCAATTAGATACCTCTGTCATGGTGACTATTTCCATAGTGAGCCAAATGTGTCTGAGTTTTGGTATTTGTATGGCGACCAGTAATGCTTTAGCCTTGGCACTGACAGATTACAAACATTGTATTGGGACAGCATCCAGCTTGTTTGGTTTCTTTTATTACTGTTTGATATCACTATTTACGCTAGGCATGGGCATGCTACACAATGGCACTTTACTTCCTATGCCATTATATTTTCTGACATTGAGTATTTTTATGCTCATTGTACAAAAGCTCATGCTGCGCACTGATACAGCATGATGCGCCAGTCCAAGACTCTGAGCTTTTTCGAAACATTCAAGCAATATGTCACCTATGGAAAGCAGGCATCTTGTCCTGTTCACATGCAAAATATCTTTCACGTGAATAGGGTGCAATGGTTTCATCATCGTCTGCGAGAGGCGCCAACGGAAGAAAATCCTCTAAAGGCTCTGGCGCAGACGGTACAGGTTTTCTACCTCTCTGGGAAAATATAAGTGCCTTCCAGGGGGTTAGGGAAAACAACCAATATACTCAGTTATCCAAGTATCACTATGACCCTTTGAACAGTTACAGTCATTGAGTGTATCTACTCAAATATTTGGTTTTAT
>JAHFQF010000237.1 GCA_023266435.1 Legionellales bacterium
AATATTAGCGCCAAATTGTTGCACAACGTGAATTGGGGCAGGCTCATCATCACTAATATTGTATATTTCCCCAGGAGTTGGTGAATTTAGAGAAGCTATAATTGCTTGACAGATATCAGAAATATGAATTCTTGAAAAATATTGACCTTCTTTGATAATCGTGAAATCCTTGCCTTGACTGATTTCTTCTAGACAATTTCTTCCTGGTCCATAAATGCCGGACAATCTCAGGATGTGAACCGGTATTTTGTATTGTAGATAAAGCTCCAACCATTGTTGTTCGGCTAACAGTCTTATTTTTGATTTAAAGTTACTAGGAAGACATTTTGTTTGCTCATTAACCCAGTTTCCATCATGATCACCATAGACTCCTGTTGACGAAAGATATCCAACCCATTCAAATTCTTCTTGCGATATTATTCCTAAATATTTATCTAAAACTGGATCAATCACTTCATCATCTGTTGGCACGGTACTTAAAACAACATTGGCCAATTTTAATAATTCAGGTAGATTGGGATCAAAAAAATTGATTATTTTAATATTCGGGTGCTCAGTGATGTTTTCAGACCCAATTTTCCTAGATGTGCAATACACAAGCCAACCAAGATTACTCAGTTCTTTAGACAAAAATTTGGATACATAACCATTGCCGAAAATTAGGATTGTTTTTCTCATGCGTTTCTATAGGCCTCAAGTATTTTTTCTGTAAATAGCAGCAGCTATCATCGATTAGAGAGAAGTGTAACCTGAAATAAGGTGCGCACGACAATTAGTTGCTCGGCTGGTTTTTCATACACAATCTCCTGTGGGTATTCTACGAGAAAATCGCACTGCTGGCATCAGTAATTTTTAGGGAGGTAGAACCGAGCTTTATAGCATGAAATTTTAAACAGGCCATTCTGCGCAAGCTAACTAGGTTTTTCACCGCTGAGCCAATATTGCAATTAAAATCGCCTTCTTCGATATACACTCTGTTGCTTGACTCAAAAATTTAGAACTGGGGCTCTAATAAATTTCTATTGTTTTAGATGGTATCGTTATTGAAAGGGGGGGTATAATTTAACGGCGAGGCGAATGCAAAACTACACACTTATAAAGGACTTTCAGATGCACATTTTAATCGTCGGTGGAACAGGGTTTATTGGCTCCCAGTTGTGCCAACATTTTTCACAATTAAAATATCGTCTCTCTATTTTGACAAGAGATTTATCTAAACATATTAATGCCGCCCAATCATTCACGCTCATTTCAAAGTTACAAAAAACGGATCACCCGTATGACATCATCATCAACCTTGCTGGTGAACCTTTAAATAAGCACCGCTGGAGTGAGCAAGTCAAAAAAAATATTTATGAGAGCCGCATTCAATCAACACAAAAAATAATTGATTATATTAAAACCGCACACGTAAAGCCGAAACTACTTATTAATGGCTCAGCCATTGGGTTTTATGGTAGTGATGCGAATCAAATTTTCACGGAAGACTCTAAGCCAGCAGACAATGGTTTTACTCATCGACTCTGTCATGATTGGGAAACAGTAGCCATGCAGGCTGAAAGCTTTGGGGTGCGCGTCTGCTGCATCAGAACTGGAATTGTCTTAGATGCGCAGGGTGGCGCGTTAAAAGAAATGTTACTTCCTTTCAAGCTAGGGTTAGGGGCGCAATTTGGGAATGGAAAACAGTGGATGTCTTGGATTCATATGATTGATGTGATCCAGGCCATAGATTTTTTGATAAATCACTCTGATTTAAGTGGGGCTTTTAACCTGGTTTCTCCTTTCCCCGTTACAAATGCACAGTTTACTCATGCATTAGCAAGGACTCTGCATCGCCCCTGTTTTTTGAGATTCCCTAATATTATGGTACAAGCGATTTTTGGAGAAATGGGTGAAACTTTGCTGCTCAGTGGACAACATGTGATCCCTGACAGGCTTTTGCAGGCGGGATATCAATTCAAATATTCAAAGGTTGAAAATGCCCTCCAGCATATCTTGAGGAAAAAAGATTAAAAACCAAAAATTTTCTTTGTGCAGCAGTCTGAAAATACTTTGTATCAACATAAATAGATACTGCCGTCGTATCTGTTCTATAATTAAAAAAATTGTTTTAATATGAATTAGGTAGAAAATGACATGTTTATGAAGCTCTATTTTTTAGCAGTTTTTTTCTTTTTCAGTATTGATATGGTTTGGCTGGGGTTCGTCGCTAAAAGTTTTTATCAAAATCAAATTGGATTCTTAATGCGGCCTGATATTAATTGGGTTGCAGCAATTATTTTTTATTTACTCTTTATCGTGGGGTTGGTTGTGTTTGTGATTCGACCTGCAATTCATGCCGAATCCTGGCAGCAAGCGCTGTTGTTTGGTGCCCTGTTTGGTTTGATTAGTTACGCAACCTATGATTTAACTAACTTGGCTACGCTAAAAAATTGGCCGATTCTTATGACAATTGTCGACATGATCTGGGGCATGACGCTCTCGGCTTTGGTCTCAGTGATGACTTATCTGGCAGCCACATGGGTTTTCAAATGAATGATTATATGATGCTCTCCTTGCTCCTTCTAGGGTACATGACACTATGGTTTTTAGTTTCTATCATAAAAAAAAGAAACGACGTGGCTGACATAGCTTGGGGGCTGGGATTCGTATTGCTCACATGGTCCTCCTTCTTTCTATCCGGGGAAGCTACTCACTGATCTTGCCCCGGTATTCCGGACACCCTACTAAGCTAGTATAATCTAGCGAAGAGAGGTGTAACATGACTGACAAAATCAGGAAAAAATATAGCGCTCAATTCAAAGAGCAAGCATTAG
>JAHFQF010000074.1 GCA_023266435.1 Legionellales bacterium
TGAGGACATTGGAATCATCATTTTAATTAATGAAAATTCAGGCAATGCCTTGAGGAAAGGGATTAATTTTTGGGGTAAATTCTTAGGCTAGATCTGGCGGTTTCATGATTAGTTTTTTGCATAGGGTCTAAGCGTGTATCTTTCTATACAAAAGAAATTCTATATTACGCTTGCTGTTGCTTTAGCTTGGTTGACTGTTTCAGTGTGGTTAGTCAGACCATGGTACCATGATTTATCGCAAGAGATAGGGGTTTTTCTTGCTACCTATCTCATAGCATTTATTGCTATTATTCCAGGGTTTATGAATGCGTTCATTCTCACTGCGCTTTTATTTGATCGTCGACCACAAGTCAGAGACATTCAATCTTATCCAGATATTACAGTATTAGTCCCTGCTTACAATGAAGAAACCTCTATCATAGAAACTGTGAGTAGCCTACTTAGACAAGACTATCCTGGTATGATTCAGATTATTATTATTAATGATGGATCCACTGACTCTACTCTGCACAGTATGGAAGTGATGCAATCAAATCACTCATCTATAAAATTAATTGATCTGCCACGTAATTCTGGAAAATCAGCTGCATTAAATGCAGGTCTGCATGCAAGCACGACGGATCTCATTATTACAGTGGATGCTGATTGTATGATTCGCTTAGATGGAGTAAAAAATCTAGTCGGCCGTTATTTATCTGATCCGCCAAATACCAGAGCCGTTGCTGGTGCGATTCTCATTAGAAACTCTCGTGAGAACTGGATTACGAAAGCCCAAGAATGGGATTATTTCTTAGGGATTTCTGCCACAAAAAGGGTGCAGTCTCTGTTTCAAGGCATTTTGGTTGCTCAGGGTGCTTTCTCTCTGTATCACAGACAGACCGTTGTTGATTTAGGTGGTTGGCCCAACTCAGTTGGTGAAGACATCGTTTTAACGTGGGCCATGTTGGCCGCTGGGCATCGTATAGGCCATGCAGAAAATGCATGTGCATTCACAAACTGCCCAAATAATTTAGTACAGTTTATTCGCCAAAGGCAACGGTGGTCTAGAGGTATGATTGAAGCGTTCAAAGCGCAGCCCCGTATTTTATTTAAAGCCAGATTGAGCACGGTATTTATTTGGTGGAATACTGTCTTTCCATGTATGGATGTGGCATATACCTTCGGCTTTATTCCTGGCATTATTCTAGCTTGTTTTGGAAATTTTTTGATTGTTGGGCCCATGACCTTGGCGCTGTTGCCGCCAGCCTTTGTATTAAATCGAATCATGTACCAGGCTGGTAAAAAGATGTTCGATAGCGCTCAGATGAAAGTGCGTTCTAATAATGCGGGTTTCCTTTTTTATATGATCGGTTATAGTCTTATTTTGCAGCCAGCTTGTGTCTTGGGGTATATTTCGGAAATCTTTAGTTTTAAAAAATCTTGGGGCACTAAATAATGAGCTTGAAAACGATAGCCCTGTTGCTGATAGCGCTATCTCACATGATGCATGCTATGGCCGAAGCAGAGGGAGACGATCAGCGGGTAGGCAAACAGGGGCTTGCGATTCCTAATATTTTTATTTCTTCTGACAGTGAAGGTTTTCATGCGAACAAATATAAGATGGCTTACTACCCATGGTATCAGCATGAAAAAAAATATACCGGTTTAGAATATCAACGTAGCATTTTTAAACAAAATACGTGGCAGTCTGATGGTGATCAGATTAATTTTGTAAAGAAATCTATTAGCTCAGACTCAAAGACTGGCTATCATTTAAGCGCTGGTTATAATGAGCAAAATCAGCATGGACTCCTAATGTTAGATGGTCAGATAGATTTCAAGGTGACTGATAGCACTTCAGCTGAATTAGCCATGAATCGTGATCGCGTGGAGGCATTAAACGCCTTGGATCAAGGTATTTATTATACGTTATTCAATCTTGCAGTTGAGCAACAGCTGAATACAAGATGGAGTATGGTAGCCGTTGGAGGGGCACTTTTTTTTTCAGATGATAATAATCGACCCTTTGTCAAAGCAAAACTGATTTATGAACTATTGCCTGAGCAGGGCATTACGGCTCAATTGCGTTATCGACAGTTTCACTCAACTCGGGATGACTCTAACAATTACTTTAATCCGCATCAATACAATGAATCGATGCTAGCTTTCAGTATTAAGAGAAAAATAGAAGGCTGGATAGCGCAAGGTATAGTGGGTGTAGGCAAACAATATGTCAATGACGATCCCAGTACTAACGCATTTTTGTTAGAGCTAACGATCACAAATCCACCAATGCAGCAAATCTTTTTCAGAACACGCCTTGGATATAATCAATCGGCAGGCTTTCAAGGGCCTGATTATGCTTATCGTTATTTGATGGAAGAAATGGTGTTTTCCTTTTAAGAAAAACATCACAGATTCTAAATCTTTTTAAGATCCTCGGCAATCCAATGCCCCCAGACTTGATGCCCCGCTTGACTCAAATGAATATTATCCACATACAATTGTGCGCGATCTGCGAGAGGCAGTTGCTTCAAGTTGTCTAACAAATAATGCGCACTGATATTCGCTTGCTCTAAAGCAGTCAACACGAAGGCATCTTTTTCCTCTTGCTCTAAAGCTTGTGAGCGAGAGGGGGTAATGTAGATCAAATGCCGGATACCTTGAGCCTTGAGGAGGTCATCTAAATTTTTTAAAGCCATTGCAGCTTGCCGTATTACTTGTTGCGTCTCAGGACCAGTGAGAACATGTGTAGGGTTATTAAACTTCTGCAGATTTAGGGTATACAACAAAAAATACCAGATTTCTTCTAAAGCAAATTTAGGCTTGCGTGGCCAAAACGGTTGTCCAGCAATGCGATTAAATCCGCGTAAGAAATCACCTTCAGGCAATAAAGTCACGACTGTATGCGCAGGTAAAAAATGCGCATCGCGCACAAGCCCTAATACATTGAGTACCCCCCACCCATTAACGCCTGCATTACCCGCTTCATAGGTTGGTAACGCTTCAGTCACACTCAGATGAGAGAATAATTGCCGGTTACTGATATAGCTGCCGCCATACGTCACAGAATCGCCCAGGAATAACACTTTATGATCAGGCTCTCCTGCCCAATCATTTTCTGCGCGCAATCCAAGATTATTAAAATCAAGCATTGTACCTCCCGATCGCTTTAAGTGTTGATCAGGCAAGGGGCGATAGCCGTAGAGTGGATTCATGTCATAAATAACTGGATTACCCAGCCCCCAGAGATTACGTCCCAGGATCTCAAATACAGTCACCAGGGCCATGCAAAAAAATAAGAGCAACGCCCATAGCGTTGCTCGAGGATAGCGTTCAAATAATGAGGAGGACATAGGCTAGAATAAAGTGTAAACAAATGGTGCAACAACAGAGCCTTGTGTGAATACAATCAGTGCACCCAACAACAGCATGACCGAAATAATGGGCGCTAACCAAAATTTCTTGCGCTCTCTCATAAATCCCCAAAGATCACGTAATAAGTCGAACATTAATAAGGTCTCTCCATATGTTGCGCAGAACGTTGAGTGCTAACGGTTTTATAACTGTCTTGTTTGAGGCTTGGTTTAGATAAAAGCTTTTTACCTAAGACTTTTAAGACCAAACTAATGGGAGCAAACAAACCAAAAAATAACAGACTTAACAAAATGCGGCTGTTAATAGCACCTAACACATGCCCGAGTTTCATCCATAATTGATACACCGGTTTTAATACAGCGGGCGTTAAGAAGCCTAGAGCGACAAAGCTGAGTGCGATACCAATGGGAACTGCTGCCACATTCCCTACTTTTAGATAAGGGATGACACAGCCAAATAAACCACCAATGACGCCTCCCATCAATAAGGCAAACTCTTTCAAATGCTTATGTGTGACGACTTGTTCCATGATATTAATCCAATGTAAAACTTTCTTTCCAATTTTCTGTTTCTTGCCAGAGTGGTTGCTCTTCTTTAACAAACAGAGTGTCGTTAATGACTAGATAATCCATGTTAGTGCGCATAAAACAACGATAAGCATCTTCCGCAGAGCAAACGATGGGCTCGCCGCGCACATTAAAAGAGGTATTAATCAGCATGGGGCAACCAGTTTTTTGCTCAAAAGCATCCAAGAGTGAATAGAACATGAGGTTGGTTTCTGGATGCACTGTTTGCAGTCTTGCCGAATAGTCTACGTGTGTAATTGCCGGCACTTCAGAGCGGGGGACTTTCAGCTTTTCAATACCAAAACGCTGCTGTTCTTCTGCAGTTAAAGCAACTCGCTTTTCCTCTCTGACCGGGGCAACCATCAACATGTAAGGGCTGGTTGCTTGATGTTCAAACCATTCATGTACTTTGTCATGTTTAATGGCTGGAGCAAAGGGACGAAATGATTCGCGAAATTTAATTTTGAGATTCATCACGGATTGCATGTTGCGTGAGCGCGGATCGCCAATGATAGAACGATTACCCAATGCACGCGGTCCAAACTCCATGCGACCCTGACACCAGCCAATGACTTTCTCATTGGCCAAATACCCAGCAACCGCTTCAATCAATTGTTGTTCATCCTTGAAAGTATGTGCTTTAGCACCATAACGGCCTTGCAATGCGGTAATCTCTTCAGAAGTTGCAACTGGACCTAAATAAGCCCCAGACATACTATCGGCTGAGCTAGAGGTGCGTGGTTTCTGTAAATATTGGTGCCACGTGGAAAGCGCACAACCAATTGCGCCACCAGCATCGCCTGCCGCAGGTTGAACCCAAATGTTTTCAAAAGGACCTTCGCGCAACAGACGCCCGTTAGCCACACAATTCAACGCCACGCCACCTGCCAAGCAAAGATTTTTTTGCTGCAGATCACGTTGTACCGTGTGAGCCAATTTTAAAATGATATCTTCGGTTACAACTTGAATAGAGCGCGCAATGTCCATCTCTTTTTGTGTGACATCACTTTCAGGTTTTCTAGGAGGGCCGCCGAATAAACGATGAAATTTAGCGTTAGTCATCGTTAAACCAACAGCATAGTTAAAATATTGCATGTTTAAACGGAAAGAGCCGTCAGCTTTGATATCAATGAGATGATCACGAATTTGTTTGACATACGTGGGTTCACCATAGGGGGCTAAACCCATGAGTTTGTACTCCCCCGAATTGACTTTAAAGCCAGTGTAGTAAGTAAAGGCCGAATATAAGAGCCCTAAAGAGTGTGGAAAATCAATTTGCCACTGAGGTGTTAATTCGCTACCTTTGCCTAGCCACACAGAGCTGGTTGCCCATTCACCCACGCCATCTAAACACATCACAGCAGCTTCTTGAAAGGGACTAGGAAAAAAAGCCGACGCTGCATGAGATTGATGATGTTCAGCGAATAATAAAGGAGGAAGTTGATTGGTCTTTAGGTTGCCAAGCTTAGCCAACTCTTTTTTTAACAAATCTTTAAGAAATAATTTTTCTTTCAGCCAAACAGGGATAGCAGTGAGAAAGCCAACCACCCCTTTGGGCGCATAAGCAAGATAAGTTTCTAATAAACGATCAAATTTCAATAACGGTTTATCATAAAATGCGATGTAATCTACGGACTGCAGGTTGGTTTGCGCCGCTGTTAAACAGTATTTAATGGCTTTTGTAGGGAAGCTAGCGTCGTGCTTTTTACGGGTAAAACGCTCTTCCTGCGCAGCTGCAATGATTCGCCCATCTTGTACAATGGCGGCTGCACTGTCGTGGTAATATCCCGAAATGCCTAAGATGGTTGTCACAACTGACTCCGTTAAAAAATCCAGGTTATATACCCAAGATACTCCAAAATAAATGCTTTTAGCTTCTTGAATTTGCCCAGCTTCCGCCTTCGTCGCCTCGCCATAGTCTGACTATTTCTCAGCTCCGAAAACATCATCTGGACAAATTCACTTTGCTAATATTCATCCATTTTGAAGTATCTTGGGTATATAATAACCATTTTACGGACCTCAGGAAAGTAATCTGTGAGCGCTCATTATGACTGGGTAATTGTCACCCCGATTTCTGCTTTTTATAAAGTCAATCTTTATAATGAGTTAGCTAGTGATTTTAAAATATTGGTGATTGTGATTGCTGCCACCTCTCAGCAGAGACGCGCAGATTTTTATGGGGTGACGCGTCAGTATGAAGAAATCGTATTATGGCCGGGTGATCTGGAATCACGTCCTAAAATAGCTACCCTACGACAGTTACGCAAAGTCCTGACTCACCTCACTTACGAGCGGCTACTGGTGGGGGGATGGGATTTGCCTGAATTTTGGTGGTCCGTTTTTGCGTCGTCTGGAAACAATGTGTTGGCATTAGAATCTTCTTGTTATGAAAGTCAAACCAGCGGACTCAAAGCGTGGATCAAGCGCCTATTTTTAAGCCGTATTCACGCAATCATTGCGTCAGGTCTGGCTCAAAAACGCTTAGCCCAGCAGCTGGGTTTTCATAAAACCATACACTTGAGCCATGGTGTGGGATTATTTCATCAGGGACAGCGACAAGAAAAACAAGCGATTACAGAGAGCACTCCCACTCACTTTTTATTTGTAGGTAGATTAGCGCCCGAAAAAAACTTAAGTGCTTTACTGGAAGTTTTTAGTACTTTGCCACATTTGCAATTAACCGTGGTAGGAGACGGGCCATTGGCCCACTCACTAAAAAATCAAGCACCTGCTAATGTACACTGGATGGGCCACGTGGCCAATCAGCAATTGGCTAGCTTATATCAATCACACGATGTGTTCATTTTGCCTTCTTTATCAGAGCCTTGGGGGCTCGTTGTAGAGGAAGCGCTGTATTATGGGTTACCCTTGATTGTTTCTGATAGGGTGGGCTGTGTAGAAGATTTGGTGCTTAAACCACAAACTGGCTTGGTATTTGATGTGCAAGATGCCCAGAGTTTGCAGCATGCAATCTTAACTATGCAAGATCCCAAACAGTATGCACAGTTTTGTCGAGCGGCCGCTACTTTTGATTTTAAACAGAGGGACAAAGCGCAAGTGGCCTGTTACTCACTAGGTGTTTAATCCATGAAGGTTTTGTTAGTTCATAATTTTTATCGTAGTCAGCATATTGGGGGCGAAGACGTGGTCTTTCGTCAAGAGCTTGCTACGTTGCGTCAGGTATTGGGTGATTCTGCTGTTTCCACGTATACAGTGTCTAATGACACCTTGAGTAAAACCAAATTATTACATCAAATTTGGGGCAATCAAGCTCACGCAGATGCTATTTTAAAAAAAGCCATCGAGCAGCAGGTCGATGTGGTACATGCGCATAATGTGTTTCCTTTAATTACACCTCGTTTTTTTAAACAACTACGTGATGCGCAGATCCCGAGCATCTTAACGTTACATAATTATCGCCCCTGGTGTTTATCCGGAGTGCTTTATCGTACAGGTAAAGGTCATTGTGTCTCGTGCTTTGAAAAGGGTAATTTTTTACCTAGCATGAAAAATCGCTGTTATCGGGGCTCTGCGCCACTGAGTATATTGGGTGGCGCTGCGTTACAGTGGTATCAATGGCAACAAGATTGGCAAGCCGTTGATAAGTTTTTTGTGCTCAGTCAACATCAGAGGCAACAATTACAGACTTTTGGTGTAGACCAAAACAAATTATGGTTGAAACCCAATTTCGTAGAAACGCTCAATGCGCCTTGGGTTGAGCCTACTCAGAAAAGTGGTTATCTGTATGTGGGGCGTCTAGAGCCAGATAAAGGCATAGATTGGTTATTACAGCAATGGCAATCATTGCCGGAGCAGTACCGTCTGACAGTCATTGGGTGTAGCCCCCATGAAACAAATTACGCAGCACGTTATGCAAAGCGTAATATTATCTTCAAAGGGCAAACGGATAGAGCAACCACCTTGGCAGAGATGGCGAAGGCAAAGTATTTGATACATCCTTCTTTCATGCCAGAGACATTTGGGCTGACAGTCATTGAAGCGCAGAGTTTGGGTACCCCTGTCATTGCACTCAAATGTGGTCCTCGTGAGCAGATGATTGTGCATCAAATAACAGGCTGGCATTATGAGCCGGAAAGCTTTCGGTCAGTACTCAGAACTGCGAATGATTTTGAAGGCTATACGCAAATGACTTACAATGCTAAACAAAGCGCCTTATCCTATCAACCAGATGTGATTATCAAGCAGCAAATTAACTATTATGAACAATTATGTCGAGAAAAATCTAACGCCTAAAATATCGATTATTACAGTCTGTTTTAATGCAGAACGCTCAGTAGCAAACACCATTCGGTCGGTATTAAATCAGCAATATCCTCATGTAGAATATATCGTGATTGATGGGCAGTCCACAGACAACACAGTGGCGCAAATTTCACCCTATCGCAGTCAACTGGCCTATTTTGTTTCTGAGCCGGATACAGGCATGTATGATGCAATGAATAAAGGGCTACGTATTGCATCGGGGGAGATCATTGGTTTTTTAAATGCCGATGATTGTTACCCAAATACGGAAGTATTAAAGCATGTGATTGAGGCTTTTCATACCGCACAGTGTGACTGCCTTTGGGGTGATTTGCTGTATTATCAACCCACTTCAGACAAGATCGTTCGTTATTGGAAAAGTACCGCTTACCATGCTGGCGCCTTTGGTCACGGTTGGAGCCCTCCCCATCCTACCTTTTTTGCAAAAAAATCCTTGTATGAACAATGGGGTGGTTTTGATTTACAGTATCGATTAGGTAACGACATTGAACTCATGATGCGACTGATTGAGAAGCATCATAGTCGGACTTATTATCTACCTGAAATTTTGGTTCATATGCAGATAGGGGGCATTTCTAATCGTTCTTGGCGTAATATGCTGATACAAAATCAAGAGATCATCCGAGCTTGCCATCAGCTACAATTACCGGTTAATCCTTTCATTTTTTGGTGTAATAAAATCATCAAGCTACTGAAACAAACGTGGATGAAACCTTATGATCACCAATAAACCCTCAATTCTAATCACGGGTGCCAGCGGATTCATTGGCAAGGCTTTAAGTTTGCATTTGGCGGGGCACGGATATCCTGTTGTTGCTGTGGGACGAGCGTTGTCGCGTCTGCCTATTCATCCCAATATTGAGTGTGCCGTGGTACCTGATCTCAGTGATGTAACAACATTAGAGCATTTGTGCCGCAATGTGGATGTTGTTATTCATTTAGCAGCTCGCGTTCATCAAATGAAAGAAACTCAAAACACAGCCACGCAGGCGTATCAAGCATTGAATATTACGGTGACTCAACGGTTAGCACAAGCTGCGCGGGCAGCAAGTGTCAAACAGTTTATTTTTTTAAGCAGCATTAAAGTCAATGGAGAGCGCACAACCACGCGACCTTTTTCAGCTGCGGATCGAGCTAATCCACAAGATGCCTATGCATTGAGTAAGTGGCAGGCTGAATGTGCCTTACAAGCCATTTGTAGAAAGCCCATGGCGTTAATGATTTTGAGAGTGCCGGTTATCATGGGCCCAGGGGTAAAAGGAAATCTTTTAGAGCTGATCCGATGGGTCGATAGAGGGCGTCCACTACCTTTTGGTGCACTTCAAAATCGACGGCAGTTGTTGGCCTTAGACAATTTGTGCGCCGTGATTCAATATGCTGTCTATCAGCAATCAAGCGGATGTTACACGGTGGCAGAAAAACAGGCTGTATCAACGCCAGCACTGATTACAGCGCTTGCAAACGCAATGGGGAAACCAGCACGATTGTGGTATGTACCCGCTTGGTTATTAAAAATGGGCTTTAGGTTAATTGGTAAATCCGCCCAATACGAACGGCTCAGTGGTGATTTAGAGATTGAAACAAAAAGTATCTCAAATAACTTAAACTGGGTTCCTGCCTTCACTCTGCAACAGGCTTGTGTACAAGCTGTTTCAGCCTATCGCGCTGCTAAATAAAACAGAGCCCCTTTTGACTGGTTTTTGGGAGCATTTGCTGCGTGCCAGTTTGAGTTGATCAAAGATTGAACACTTTTAACGAAGCTAGGTATAATGGGGGTATTGAAGGATTAGCCACGGGTTATCCACAGGCTTTCCCACGTAAATTGTGCATACACATAATGATTATTTTTCTCGTTAGGACAGATATACTCAAACTCATTTGCTTTTAGACTAGGCGTTGAGCCGTGAGCAACCGGAACGTACTGTAGTACTTGAGGATTGCGAGCTGGCGAAAACAACACAGTATAAAAGCAAATGAGGAAGAGTACACTACACTTAGGATTGACAGACTTTCAT
>JAHFQF010000075.1:0-642 GCA_023266435.1 Legionellales bacterium
ATTGCTATCACCATCGGCGCACAGCACGATCAAGTAACGCTCAAGCAGTACGTTGACCAGGGCACCATTATTGGCACTGCAATGAATCACGCACGCCACTGGGCCGACCTACCTGCAAACATCATGACCCCAACAGCATTGGCAAACGAAGCAAAAAAAATTGCTGACACGTACAAATTACCCGTCACTATTTTTGGCAGAGAAAAGGCACTTGAACTGGGCATGGGCGGCTTTTGCGCCGTTGATGCAGGCTCCGATCAAGATGGCAAATTTATTGTTCTGGAGTATCGCAGCACGAAAAAAGACGCTCCAACCATTGCGCTCTGCGGCAAGGGGATTGTTTTTGATACCGGCGGCATTAACCTGAAGCCAACCAGCGGCATTGAAGGCATGAAATACGATATGTCTGGCGCCGCGTCCGTCATCGCCATGATGGGTGCATTTGCACAGCTAAAGCCTGACGTTAACGTCATTGGCCTGACACCCTGTGTTGAAAATATGCCCAGCGGCAAGGCGTCACGCCCCGATGATATTATCACTTGCATGAACGGCAAAACGGTTGAGATCAAAAATACCGATGCTGAAGGCAGACTGGTACTTTCTGACACCCTGTGTTATGCAGAAAAAAATTATAGCCCTGAT
>JAHFQF010000075.1:652-10180 GCA_023266435.1 Legionellales bacterium
GGCGCCGTACAACACGCGCTGGGACACTTTTATACCGGCGTTATGACCAAGGATGAAAAACTGGCACAGACACTGGTTGCCTTGGGCAGACTGACGGGCGATCGCGCCTGGGAGCTTCCGCTGGATGACGATTTTAATGGCGCCATCAAATCCGACGTCGCGGACATTCACAATAATGGCAGCCCTGCTTACTACGCGGGAACCATTGTCGGTGCATGCTTTTTGCAAAACTTTGTGGAAAAGGCACGCTGGGCACACTTGGATATTGCGGGTACTGCACATCACGTAACCGGGGTCAACTACCTGGGCAAAGGGGCTACTGGTTCTAGCATGCGCTTGGTTACTGAATTTGTTATGAGTTTTGGCAAAAATCAGGGATAAAGTTTTGACTTTACCCCTTTTTTGAATTATCATTCTGAGAGTTCTTTGTAGTAATAAAGAGCCCCTTGTAGGGCGAATAGCTCAGTTGGTTAGAGCACCTGCCTTACAAGCAGGGGGTCACAGGTTCGAATCCTGTTTCGCCCACCAGTCTTCGCTTATCCACGCCTTTCCAGTCTACGCCCAGGTGGCTACGACGGACAAGCCGGCTTGGCAAGCTACGACTGGCAGGCCAGCATAGGAGCGGAGTTTATCCTGAGCCCCGAGTTTAACGAGGGGTCGAAGGAGCTGGGTAAACCAGCTTAATGGGAAGGCTGTCCCGCCATAGCTCACTAGAAGCGTAGGCGGACTGGCAAGCCAGCCTAAACCAAATCCGCTCATGGTGAGGAGGTGCAAAGCACCATCTCGAACCATAATTCAGATATCAAAAATTCACTCCCGGATAGCTCAGTTGGTAGAGCACACGACTGTTAATCGTTAGGTCGCAGGTTCGAGTCCTGCTCCGGGAGCCATCCGTCTTCGCCAATGTTTCGGCGGCCAGGGGCCATCCTATTATAGGAATCCATCAACATGAAAAACGAAATAAATCCTGCGAATTTAAAGCTTAATTCAAGCGCAAAAAAACAAATTCATCAGTGCCTCAATGTAGTTACGGAAATTTTTGGACAAGATCTGCTTGGAGTCTATTTATACGGATCATCGATAGTCGGGGGGCTTGAAAAATATAGTGACCTTGATTTATTCGTTGTTTCCAACAGAGCTACAACACGTGAAGAAAAGGCTACGCTTGCGACAGCCTTGCTTAAAATTTCCAGCATTTATATGAAAAGCAACGAGTTACCTATCGAAATGACGATCGTTGAGCAATCTGAGATTAATCCTTGGCATTATCCGCCTCGATTTGATTTTCAATATGGTGAATGGTTACGTAAACAGTTTGAGTACGAAAACATAGAACCATGGCCAGCCAAAGAAATGCCTGACCTTGCATTACTCATCACTCAAATTTTATTAGCCAGCACTACATTGGCGGGTGCCAAGCCAGATCAATTACTGTGCAAAGTTCCTTACAAAGATTTTATGACTGCTCTAAAAGATGCATTACCCCATTTGATGGCGGATCTTGAAAGTGATGTTCGTAATGTTTTATTAACGTTTGCTCGCATCTGGAGCACGGTAGCAACTGACGCGATTCGTTCAAAACCCTCCGCGGCAGACTGGGTTATCAGTCACCTGCCTGAAAAATATCACCCCGTTATGAAACGAGCAAAGGCAATTTGCAAAGGTGAAGAAAAAGAACATTGGGATGATATACAAGAACTTATAAAGCCCTGCGCTGATTTTATGGTCCGCGAGATAAATAATAAAATTACTGAAATTATGTTATCTAATAACCTTGATAGATCTATTAAGATTGCTTAACACCAGATAACTATTTGAGGTTCCCATGAATATACGATACGGTCACACAAATATTATTGCGTCAGACTGGAAGCTTTTAGCCTCTTTTTATAAAAATGTATTTGAATGTACCGAGGTCCCACCACAAAGAAAACTCTCAGGCAAATGGCTTGAAGATGGCACTGGTGTTGCCAATGCCCAACTTGAGGGCATGCATTTAAGACTTCCTGGATATGGGGATACTGGCCCAACATTAGAGATTTTTTCTTACGCTGTCATGGAAGAAAAACCCATGCCAGTTGCCAATCGCAAAGGTTTTGGGCATATTGCTTTCACCGTTGATGATGTTCATGCCATTGTTGAAAAGGTAATAATCAACAAAGGAAATCTGCTTGGCAAGGTTACCCAAACCGTTGTACCTGGCGTTGGGCGGCTCACCTTTGTTTATTGTCAGGACCCTGAAGGTAATATTATTGAAATTCAGAACTGGAAAAAATAGCTTATTCTAGGCTCTGTTGAGGTTTCAAATTGTTAAGTACATAACTAACACCGGGTTCGTCTGGACCCCCCGCCGGAGCTTGTCCTGGGTCTTTATCGAAGGGCGAGGGTTAAGAATCTCCTTACAATTTTGAGCGCATCGAGAGCTGTTCCCACATTGATGTATCTCTGTAGTCGGTGTTCGCAAACACTACCAACTCTTCATCTTGGTATTGTTGATAAACACGGGTAGCTCCACTCATCATTGAATATTCCTCAGAAACTACCAACTCCTTTTTGGGTTGATAAAGTTCTATATCGCCCACTGACTTGATAAGATAGAGCTTGCTCTGATCGCAGGCGCCAGGGTATTGCTCTTTTTTAAATGGATAATGGCCGTATTTAATATTGGCTTCTTGTGCATAATTGTAGACGCGTACGCGCTGCGTCACATCCTCAAGCTTCCAGTCCATGAGGTTGAAAAAGAAAACGGTTATCGCCTTTAACGTTGACCCACAACCGCCAGGCAGCACATTAATCTGTCCAAATGGGGTATACAAGCAACAAAGCGTTTCACCCTCAGAACAAACAGCTGTTTCTAAGAAGAGATATTTTGGCGTACGGTTTTCACACGGTCTTGGTGCAAGAATGCTCATAAAACCGGCCTCGCAGTCTGCGTACGCTGCCGCTTCTTTAAGCGTTTTTTCAATATGTCTGATTGCTTGGTAGTATGGTCTTAAAACCTCAATATCTTGATCCAATGGTGATTTCATTGCCGAAACACCAGCATAGGAGCCGATTGTTAACACAGCAAGCAGTATTCCAAATATTTTTTTCATGGGCTCAAAATCTTCTATTTAGTAATGAACACTATTGTCCAAACATCTTGGTTATTATACATTAACTGCATATTAAATCACCTTAGGATAAGGATATCTTTATGGCTCAAAGCTTCCAACGCCGTTATTTTTATGCAAGCTTTCTTACATTACTTGTTGCTAGTCCATTGATAGGCAATGCACCCATGCATAATAAGGGTTTCATGATTACCGATCTTTTAGAATCAGTTATTCAAAGCAGGGCTCTTTTTACCGCAGCAGAACTCAACCTCGCCGAGCTTCTTGAAAATAATCCACAAACCGCTGATGAACTTGCACATAAAACCAAAACTCATCCAGAAGCACTCAGCAGGCTACTGCAGTTTTTGTGTTTAAAAAACATAGTTACACGCGATGCATCCAATCGATATGCTCTGCCCGCATCATCTCATCCCATGCTTGGCCACCATCCACAAACCATTAAACCATTTTTATTGCATGATGATCCAACACGTTGGAACAGTTTTGGACATCTAACGTACTCCATCACAACAGGCAAACCATCATTTGATATGCTTTATGGAAAAGATTATTTCTCTTCACTTAAAGAAAACCCTGAATTAAGCAAACGATTTGACCAAGCGATGAACATAATCTCGCAGCATGAGGATGCATTAATTGCCAACACCCTACCACTGCAGGGCATCGTGGCCGATGTAGGCGGAGGCAATGGGCAGCTTGCTCAGGTGCTTATTGCACAACAAGCAGGCATTACAAACGCTATCGTTTTCGATTTACCCAATGTTGTAGCACACATGAAGCCCTCTGCAGGCATTACGCCCATGGGCGGCAGCTTTTTCGAGCCCATGAATATCACCGCAGATGTTTTTATCCTCAAGCGCATTCTCCATGATTGGGATAACAAACAAGCACATGCAATTTTAAATAATGTCAGCAAGACAATGTCATTAACCTCAGACCTCTGGATCATTGATGGAATTCTTGATCGAGCACAGAATGCACCACTGCTCGCCGCCATAGATCTTGGGCTTTTAACCATTTTTGGCGGACAAGAGCGTACCTATGCGATGTTTGATGATCTTATTAATCAATCAGGCCTTGTGATTACTGAAATTGTTCCTTTAACGCCAATACTTTTTGCAATCCGTTGCAGAAAAAAAACTACTGAATTTTAATGGCCTATTTTTCAAAACATGAATTTTTAAATAGCATGGCCCATGCAGCTGGCGGTTTTGGTTTAGCCGTTGTCTTGCAAGACCATCTGAGAGGCGATGTGTTTGTTACCCCATATCTGGGATGGGCACTTATTGCACTCAGCGTGGTTATTCACGCACGCGCCTGCATGAAATAGGCTTCTTTATTTTCTTCGATGAGCACCCATATGCCGTGCTCGTATGCTAGCTTCTGCCTTTTCTTTTGAATCTGAATGGGCGATAACGCTCCACTTGCCGTGCTCAAATTTAAGAATTGGCCAACCTTTGGTTTTTGTTTTCTTGCCGATTTTGTAGGGCATAGTAACTCCTTACCAAATTTCAACAAATGTTTTGATGTACAAGAAAATGATACCATAAGCAGAAAAACTGGTAGGCTGATGGCATGTTGTATCCATTGTTGAAAATATTGTTGAAGAACTATATGAAAACTAATCAATATGTTGATTACGTCCTAGATCTTCTCGCACCACTTGGCGGCATCAAAGCTCGAAAGATGTTTGGCGGTTACGGTATCTACAAAGATGGTGTCTTCTTTGCGCTCATTTTTGACAATATCTTATATTTTAAAGTTGACGATAAGAGCCGCTCACAGTATGAATCATTCGGTTCAAAACCGTTTTCTTATGAGGGCAAAAACGGGAAAATGGTAACCATAAGTTATTGGGAAGTCCCTGTCGATATTCTTGAGGATCGAACACAGCTGGAGCAGTGGCTTGAAAAAGCTGTTCTTGCGGTAAAAAGAACAAAAAAATAACTCCGGATCAAGATGGATTGTTTGGCATAATTATGTCCATTCCGACCTAAATCACCCATACATCACTACTACTATGACAATGAGAACACACTTGTTTGGTCTCATTTGCAACACACACCATGAAATCAAGCACTTCTCTATAAGATCCTGATTGTATACACTCAAGAAAGGCATCCAGCATCGCTTTTGATTGAGTGAAATTGTCTTTACCTTCGACTAAATCTCTTAGTCCCTTGCCTACCAAACCCCCGCACAGCTCTCCAAGAGTTAACACCTTTGTAGCACATTTGCTACACCGAATTTCAGGATTTTGAAGATTTTTCTGAACATACTGTTCATGTGCCGTCGTAAAAGAATACCAGTAAGAAATGATTGTTAAAAAATTAGTAACTTTCTCAAGTCCCAAAAATCGAGTTTGTGTAGATACTTCACCAACCATGACATTATTCGCATCATACGAAAAGCATGTAGATGTAATCGTTATAAGAAATATGATAACACTGATCTTGACCTTCATTACTCCCCCCTCACAAAGACTTAGATCTCCTTTGCTCAATCTAGTGCTACGCTGATAGTAGAATGTGAATAACAGGTTGGTTTTATCTTAAATAACAATTCTGTGTCAATAATAATCCCCATTGCCATTCTCTTTAATATGCATGATCTGATTACGAACATGACAATAACAGATGTATTTTGCGGATAACACCTTACCAGCTAGGCTTTTGCCAAGTAAGCTGGTAGACTGGTGGCATGAATAAATTAGATTATGCCATCGATTTAGATGGGCCATTATTGGATAAAGTTAAAACGCACTTTACCCAGGATATTGATTTTAGTCACTATCCTTTTTCATTAAATATCATTAAAACGCTACCCGAGATCAAGTTCCCAACGAAGGTCACTTTTTTTGTTGGTGAAAATGGTACCGGCAAATCAACCATTCTTGAAGCTATCGCGCTGCAAGCTGGCTTTGGGCCAGAGGGTGGCAGCAGGAACATTCATTTTAAAACATCACAAGAAAATACGTATACGGGCACAGAGTTGCTTGCCCAACAATTAGTACTTTCATGGCGCAAGAAGCCCCGAGATGGCTATTTTTTTAGAGCAGAAAGCTTTTTTAATATTGCCAATTATCTTGATCATATGGCGAAAGAGGGCGGAGAAGGCCCTTATAAAACCTATGCTCCGTATGGTGGCAAATCGCTCCACGCGCAATCTCATGGAGAAAGTTTTTTGGCATTTTTTAAAAACCGCGTCGGGAATGGTGGATTCTTTATTTTCGATGAACCAGAAGCAGCACTTTCACCACAGCGACAACTTTCATTAATGGTTATTATACATGAGATGTGCAAGCGCTCGAATGCACAATTTATTATAGCAACGCACTCTCCTCTACTGCTCGCTTATCCAGCTGCAACTATTTATTCATGTGATTCAGATGCGCTGACAACTATTCCATATGCTGAAACAAAGCACTATCAAATAACCAAACAATTTTTGGACAATCCTGATTATTATCTGCATCATTTATTTAAAGATTAATTCAGGGCGTATCAACATTTAAGCAGTCTGAGGCCATAGTACCAATGCCCAACATTGACAAAATCCATATCACCGTCTCGCTCGTTCGCCAACTGATTGCTGCACAATTTCCACAATGGGCTGATCTCCCAATCAAGCCGATTGAATACGGTGGATGGGACAACAGGACCTTTCATTTGGGTGAGCACATGCTCGTGCGCATGCCCAGTGCTGCGGAGTATGCTGCAAAGGTGGTGATAGAACAACAGTGGTTGCCCAAGCTAGCGACGCTCTTACCCCTCAAGATTCCAGTTCCCTTGGCAATGGGAAATCCCACTAATGAATATCCATGGCATTGGTCGGTCTATCAGTGGATCGATGGTGAAATAGCATCTCTTGAGCGTATTGCCGATATGTGCACATTTGCTACAGACCTTGGACAGTTTTTGAGCGCACTGCAGCGTATCGATCCTACCGGCGGGCCGATGGCCGGGCCACACAATTTTTATCGTGGTGGGCCACTAAAAACTTATGATTCTGAAACTCGACAGGCTATCGCCATTCTTGGCAACCAGATCGATGCTCATGCCGTAACGGCAGTATGGGATGAAGCGCTTGCTTCTACGTGGGATCGTTCCCCCGTTTGGGTTCACGGGGATATCGCTGTTGGAAATTTGCTGGTCAAGAATGGTCAGCTGTATGCTGTTATCGATTGGGGCGGTCTGGGTGTTGGCGACCCTGCGTGTGATCTAGCCATCGCGTGGACGTTATTCACAGAAAAAAGCAGGGATGCGTTTCGTGCAGCCCTTGCTCTTGATAATGATACATTTGCTCGTGGCCGCGGCTGGGCATTATGGAAAGCGTTGATTATATGCGCCGGGCTGCCTGGCACTAACCCTCTTGAAGTAGAAAAATCATGGAGGGTTATTGATGAGGTTTATTTATTCCGATGCTTCAATAGATAAGAATTTCTCATGTAACCAAAAACTACATATACGAGAGAATAAAGAACCGCAAGAGCAAAAAGCCGCAACAGCCATGGCTTGAGTTCGTAAGATGAACATCGAAAGGCCATTACATGAATCGGAAGAACAACCACCATAGGTAAATGTGGCCAAAGAAGCATCTTTTTAAGCATAAGCCAGTCCCTTTATACACCCCACAGCTTGATCAATCCCTAAACATTTTATACCATTTGCTGTACATTCTAAACCATACCATTGTTTTAAAGAAATCTAGCAAAAAAGGATCGCTATGACCATTAAAATCATCGCAACAGCGCTGTTGCTCAGCTGTACCACCATGACGACGCAAGCACTTTCTGAGCGGGAGATTAATATCAGAAGCGCACTCAGCGGTGTTGCCGTGGGCATCATAACAACCTGCTACATCGAAGGCCTGCTTGACGGAGAAATCGATGCCCTTGCTCGCGTAATAGCCTCACAAGAAGCCAATCAGCCACCCCCCGCTGAACTTATGCGATTGGCGCAACTCATCAAAATGAGAAATTCGATTATTGCCCTTTTTGCCGGCGCTACGATGGGTACTGCCGCTGGATTTGGGACACAAGCTCTGCTGAATCGTTATTATGGTGAAACAAGCTCAGAAAAACTTAAACGTACGGTTGAGCAGACAATCGATACCCTGCAGTCTCTCTTGAAGTAACATGAAAGTCGTGCGTACCCTCGCAAAAAAAGAAAGAATGCGTAGTATGAAAAAAATTGTGCTATCAAAAAGCTCTCTATATTCTTCTATGCTGTTACTGTTTTTTTGGTTCGGTATCACATCAACACGAGCAGAAGCTGTTGAAAAAACCATTTTACCATCGCTGGATTCTATATTCAAAACAGCACCATCGCCGAGAAAAACAATCCCGGGCTTTGAATGGGAATCTGACGACTTTGACAAAGATGAATTTCACAAATCTAAAATTGTAATAAGCCTGGGGTATAATTGCGCAGCAGCAAGACACTTTCAGCGGCACAATCTTTCTGAAGCATTCCTTCCTTTTGATTGGTGCAAAAGCCCTGCAGAGTCTATTATTTTTGCATTCTATAATGATTTTAAAGATTTTTTGAGCGCTTCAACACTGGCTATTATTGGATCAAATGAAAAGTTTCATGAGGTCATGAATGGATACAACATTGAATTTGTACACGACTTCAAAAACCAAGATCAGAACATTGCAGATAAGAAAGTTGCTCTTTATGACTACGACCACAACAGGGAAAAATATAAACGACGCATTAACCGTTTATATAAAGCATTGGAAAGCGGAAAAGAGGTTTATTTTTTTAGGACGGTTATCACCAAACAAGAGGCCTTAATGCTACGCAATCTTATCAGCTTTAAGTTTCCGCAGTTAAACTATACCCTTGTGGTCATGAATGATAGCCCAGAGTACAAAGAGCCGTGGCACGAGGCACGTATTAAAAATTTCTTTCTGGAGGATGCCATTAACGCAACAGAAAGCGGGCAAATGCAGCTACGTTGGGATCCAATATTAAAAACATGCGGACTTTTAGATGCCAAATAGAAAAAATCACTACTAATGTTTTGAATGATACATCGTATGAAAAAAATTCACTTTACTGTAATAATTTCGGCCATGCTTATTATAAATCAATATTGTATCGGCGCATCTCATGTAGCTCCTGATCTTTCAATTACTGAACACATGAATGCGCGCTCTCAAAACCTAGATGCTCTTTCTCCATTGGAGATAGCCGTGCTCATGAATCAGGAAGATTGCACTGTCGCTTCTGCTATTACCCCTTGCTTACCACAAATTGCCACAGCCATTAAGACTATTGCAAAAAGTTTTGATGCGGGCGGACGACTGATCTATTTAGGAGCAGGATCCTCGGGACGTTTAGGAGTTTTGGATGCAAGTGAATGCGTACCAACTTTTTCAGCACCACTAACACAGGTGGTAGGCATT
>JAHFQF010000076.1:0-4572 GCA_023266435.1 Legionellales bacterium
TTACCTGTGCAAGTGGCTTCTATCTGTCCAAAATCTGAGCATGCGCATACAGTGGGTCCTTGCAAGCGTAAAGCAGAAAAAAAAGAGCCTCCTAGCCGGGAGAGGCCTGCAAAACACAAAAAAGTTATGTGTTGAGTGTTGACTAGACCGAGATAAATCAATATAATTCACGCTTTCACATAACCAGAGGTTTACTATGAGTGGTGCAAATAGCCGCGATTCCGAACGCTCTTCAGGTAATCAGAATAATAATTTAAGAAATAGTAGTGTTAGCGCTAACTCCAGCCCGGAGTTGTCTCGTTCTAATCCGCCGATTGTCACAAGTTTTATAGATGCGTTCAATCAAAGACTGGGTGGGCGTTGCAAGGAACCTGATTTTCCTCCTATTGGCCCTAGATACGTCAAATAATTACCCACCATTAGCTGTTATAGAGCACCTGTATTTAAATTAAAAAAAGTGCTTTATCTTCCAAGCGATTTGGTTTTAAGCTGGGCCTTGAGTCACGAGCAACAGGAACGCTGCTAGTACTTGAGGATTGTGAACTGCCGGTTACTATAATTCCTTAAATCAAATCGCGAAGAGTATATTGTGACGACATCAATAAACCATTGGATAACGACATGCCGATAAAAATCAAAGCACTTCCTATTCAGCCAGGTCCAGTCATGGGTGTTGTGCATCAAGCGCTTGAGAAAAAAAATATGCAGGCAGTTCAGGTGGCGCTTGCCTTGATGTCAATCTCCGAGTGGGTTGCGGTCTATACACAGTATATTATCAATCAAGTTTGGTTTGGTAATGAGCAAGCAAGAGAAAAATTCTTTGAATTTATGCATAATGTGAGCTGTAATGCTTTGTTGAAAAAAGCAGCACCTTGTCGAGCGGCAGCGCAAGAAAAGCAAAAGATACTTCGTCGTCATCATTTCACACTAAGCGGTTTGGCAGCTGAAGGAACTATGGTTTGGCGGTCACAAACAGAAAAAAGAGACAAACTGAAAAGCGATATTAAAGAGATTGAAGCTGATCTTCAATTATTGTGGGATAATGCAATAGGCTGTATTGGCTTAATTCCATTGATTTTTAAGATTTTAGAAGAAAAAATAGAAAAATTCGAATCCAAGAAATTAAAGGAAGAGATGATTGCTCGCCCTCAAGCGGTTCTGCTGCGTTTTATTAAGATGATTCAATGTATTCAAGCACTCAATGAGAGTCAAGCTGACACTGAGCAGGATAGCTTTGCAAAGTTATTTACGCTTATTGAACAGGTCTTAACAGAATGTGGTGTCGATTCAGGAACAGTGCGAGACATTCAGTTTAAAGATAAGGATGAGCAGGTCGAAACCTGCGATATACCACAGCTCATTGGCATGATTCATCAGGAATTAAAAACCAGACAGGTTATTGAGATGCCTAAACCTCTAGTGGCTACAGAAGATGCAGAATGTGCGTTGTCTTCCAGGCTATCAATGAGCAGCTCTACCCATGCCGCTGGTTCATGTTTAAAACCATCGGCTCCTTTTTTACCTCTGGTTCATAAACCTGCAGCATCAATAGCTTCATTCCCCTCTGTGTCTGACTTATCTGCATCTGATTTATCGGAGAAAGCCCAGCCTCTTTTAGTTCAGTTTCAGACAGTGGTGATAACGACACGGCCTACACATCGTCGTGCGCGTTCAGATGGGTTGCAGTTTCTGGGGGCCCCCAAGACAAGTCCAAGAGATGTCGCTTTTGATTCTACAGCATCCCCAGAGCGCACAGTAAGTGCACCAGTGCCAACTTTAACTGTCTAGAGCGTTTTTGTTTGCGCCTTATTTACTTGACTTTCTTGAAGGCTAAAGTACAATTATTTTGAAAATATTGAATATATTGAAAAGGTTAAATCATGTTAAAAAAAATAATTATTGCGATGAGCCTATTTTTTGGAGCCAGTGCTGTTTTTGCAGGCCCAGCAGATTGGGATGGTGTGTTTACATTAAAAGACGCTGCTGGAGCAATTAGCGCGGTGAAACACACGCAAACTCGAGTGTATTTTTCATTTTTGAGTGCCAGTAAGTGTATGCAGCTGTATAAAGGTTCAAAATTTAATCAATTTGAAATTAAAGAAAATGTCAGCCTTTGCACCGAGGCAACTGTAGAAAGCTTTACTCAAGAAGTAGAAAAATTAGGATCTATTATTGATAAGTCCATCCTATTAGGTACTAATTATTCTTCTTAAAATGATAGACGCTTACTGTACTAAAAAGTGAAAGTGGGCGTCTGCTCAATGCTGAATTAAAATGGCTGCTTGATATCAAAATGTAGGTGATGGTTTATGCATATTGCGATTGGATCGGATGCAAAAACAGAGTTAACGGACAATGTTATTCAGTATTTAACTTGCCAGGGTCATCAAGTTACTTTATTTGGTGCGCTTCAGACACCTGCTTCAGACCGATGGGTTGAGCTTGCTCAGGAAACAGCGGCATTTGTCAGTACAGGAAAAGCAGACAGAGGTATTCTTTTTTGCTGGAGTGGGACCGGTGTCTCAACTGCTGCAAATCGGATAAAGGGCGCCAGAGCAGCATTGTGCTGGAACACAGAAATCGCTCGATTAGCCAGAAAATGGAACGATTCTAATATTTTGTGTATGGCCTTAGTAGATACCCAGTTAGATCTCGCAAAAGCCATGATAGAGGTATTTTTAAACACCGAGTTTGATGAAGAAGGCTTTAATGAGGCTTATAAACTTGATGAATAGCTAGGCCCCACCTCTGCGTACTTTGACGGTACTTGGTTGAGGAGACAGGGGTGAGAAGTTGACCCTATTCATGCAACAAAGTTGGCCTGCACCACAGGGATGCTCATTAATGCCCCTTTTTCTTTTCCTTTTTCAGGGCTTGTTTCTTTAAAAATAAGGCCTGTTTCCTTTCTTGTGCCTTGATGTGATTATTATATTGTTTTTCTTTTTTGTTTTTTTCGATTTCTAGTCGCATGGCCTCTTGTGAGTGGGAGTTAACACTCTCTGCCTTTGCCATCTGTTTTTTTACCTCTCGTTTCATGCGCTTGGGATTCATGCGCTTCATTTGAATAGTAAACGCATCCAAAGTAATAGGGGCTGTAAAGCGCAAAGCCTCAAAATGATTCAGTACAAAATCGTAAATTTCTGGATCGGTAGGTTCCGCGCCAAAAATGTGCTTGGCAACGGCCAGCTCATCGTTACATTGCCGCTCAAAGATGCCCACCCAAAATTGCTTTTCAAATTGAATGGTTGCCGTAATGTGGTGTTTAGTATTCATGCTCTTTCTGCTTAAAAATTTTTGTAATGATAACAAACAAAAAAACATCCTGTCAAAAATCGAAAAGAGATCTCTATGTAGCTCCTCTTTTGATACAATAGTAAGAGAAGGGTTGGGAGGGATTCAAAATCCCAAGTTCAAGCTAAAGACTAGTACTATGGAGCAATAGCATGATTGAACAATTAAGTTTTGCTGCCTCGCTGCTCTTGCCCCTCTGGAATTTACCGTTGGTTATGCAGATTTATCGGCGTAAATCTTCGAAAGATATCAGCTTATGGTGGGCATTTGGGGTTTGGGGGTGTTTACTATTGATGCTGCCTACAGCATTGAAATCTGAACAACTTATTTGGTGGCTTTTTGGGATCCTAAATTTTGGTTTTTTTAGTCTAGTGCTTATCGCTGTTTTATTATATCGTGGATCACGTCCTTGATTCTCCTGTCAGATCTTAATCGCTTTTTTTGCAAGTGCAAAACTCCGAATAGGGATGTGTCTATACCCAAGCTACTGCAAAATGCATGTTTCTAGCTGCCCGAGTTTACCCAGCTGAAGCCTTCTTCGCCTCACAATAAGTTACTATTTCTCCGCTCAGAAGACTACATCTGACTAAACTCGCTTTGCCATAATCCATGCATTTCGAAGTATCTTGGTAAATTCTTTATTATTGGTTAGCATGTAAACTTTTTTTGTTTGTTTTCCTTGACATATTTTTAACTGATGCTAATCTGATGACTTTTTTTTTGACTAGGATTTATCACATGAGAATAAAAGAAGTGCGTGCTCAATTAGAAAGGCTGAGAGTGACAGAGAAAGAACAACAGGCGTTCCTAGATGCACAAATCAAAAAACGCTTAGATATCCCGAGTTCAGCGTCTCAAAGAGCCTCTATTTCAGAGGTATATGATAATCTGAAAAGCAGCAACCCGAACCACCCGGAGTATGCTGAAGCTTGTGAGACTGCTAAGCACGATGTGCTAGGAATCATTGATCTTCTTGAAGGGAACACAGCCCAAGAAATTAAAAAATTTCAAGCAATGAAGGAAAACTTAGTTTTTATACGTCAAATGATCAAAAGGTTCGAATTTCTTGCTAATCAATTGGAGAGAAATGGTGATGGCAATACGCTTGAGCAAGTCAATGCATTGCCCTCAACAAAAGTACAAATTCAAGGTGAAACATTCTCTGCTAATCGGATGCAATGTCAGCTCAGCAATGCCACAGAAGCGGAGTTCGTTAGTACCGTAAAAACGCATTTATTATGCAGAGCATTTTTATTGGCATTGGGCAGCGATGCTGCGCTG
>JAHFQF010000076.1:4582-10149 GCA_023266435.1 Legionellales bacterium
GGTTACACTTGCTGAGGCGCTAGGTTTGGTCCTTACTCATGAGGAAACAAGTTTAGAAGCGGATAATCAAACAGTCTATGATCTGAAAAAGGTCATCCCACAGGGACAAGTTGCTGTGACGGTTCAGTTTCCAGGTTTAGTGGGCGCTGATAATTTGAGCAATCAAGTACAAATTAAATGTGATGTGACCGTATTGCCTGCACCAAGAGTATAGTGTTAAAAAACTCCCTTTTAAGCCCAATTGAGCATTTATCTTGAAAGGGCTTAGAGGATTTCTGATAGCACGGTACCTTTTTCTGTTAAAATCAAGTTGATTGTATTTACTTGCGTGATTTTATTGATTGCGGCGGTTAATTGTTGAGAGTGTGTAGTAATCAAAATTTGAGAAAAACGTGCAGCAAATACGATAAGCTCAGCCAGGGGTTCTAATAAATCAGGATGTAAACTCATTTCTGGTTCATTTAAAATCAGAAAGGTTGCAGGTCTAGGACTGAGTAAAGCTGCAATAAGGCATAAATATCTCAGGGTGCCATCCGAAAGCTCTCTTGCTTCAAGAGGACGTAAGATACCTGGCATTTTTAATTGCACCTCAAATCTTGATTTATCATCGACTTGTATGAGTAATTTTGAATTGGGAAATGCTCTGTCAATGGTATTATACAGTTGTTGATGATCTCCAATCTCAATGATAGTTTGTAACGCTGCAGCGAGATCATGACCATCGTTACTTAAAATCGGGGTACGTACGCCAACTTGGGGTATGCGAATTAGAGCGTCCTGATCCGTTCTAAAGTTATGGTAAAAGCGCCACTTTTTTATCTCACAACTGAGCGCAAATAATTCCGGATATAAATGGGGCTCTTGTAGTTGAGATAGCGCGGATTCTGCCTGATCTAAACATACTGGATAGGAGACTCGTTTATCATGTTGATCCATAATCCAAGTGCTACCTACCTGGCGTTCTAGTAGAGTATTGCTCGCTCTTCGTGTCTCGCTAAGCCAGACAAACTCTTCTTTTACTTGAGGATCTAAGGAAAATTTAGATACTGTTGGAGCTGGCAGTCCGCACGAAAACTCATAGTTAAATTTGTCGGTTTTTACACACAAAGTTAATCGTACTGGTTTTTTGGTTCTGGTTATTTGCTTTCTTTCCCCGGCCCACAATACAGAAGGCATACCACCTTCTGTGGCAAGTGTTTTTGCTAATACCCCATTGGCTGCTTGAGATAATAAATGTACCGCTTTATAGAGATTACTTTTGCCGCAGCCATTGGCTCCAGTGACAATCGTGATGGATCCTAAAGCTAACTCTAGTGTTTGAATGGAGCGATAGCCAGAAATATGGAAGGTATTAATCATGATAACAACTACTTATTCAAACAATTCGTTTCACAAGGCCTCTGCGGATCCTCTAACTCAAGCTGCAGTGTGATATCTGAGATTGGGAAGTGTTGTGATATCTGAATTTCAAGGTTTTTTGAAAAGATAGGATTAAAGTGCGCTTTATCTACAACTAAATGCGCTGATAAGGCGATTTCAGTGGTGCTTAAAGGCCATACATGCAAGTCATGATAGCCAAGCAAACCCTCATAGTGACTCAGCAATTTTTTTAGTTTTGCTAGATCAATGGCGCTTGGAACAGCCAGCAACATCAGATCAAGGGATTCGCGAAAGAGGCTCCAAGAGCTGATTAAAATAACACCAGCAATCATGAGACTCACAGCTGGATCTATCCAGTGCCAACTGGTCCAGATCATCAGTACGCCCGCGGCAATTACTCCTAGAGAGACGAGTGCATCGAGCGCCATGTGCAGAAAAGCGCCTTTTAGATTGATGTCTGTATGCCGATCATGAGCGAATAGATAGGCAGTTAACCCGTTAATCAGAACACCGATTGCAGCAATGATGATCACTGTACTGGACGCGGTCGCTGTGTGTTGTCCAATCCTACCTAGCGCTTCCCAAACGATACCACCTACCGCCAAAAAAAGAAGTAGGGCATTGAGGAAGGCAGCAATCACCGTGGCTTTTTTAAATCCATAGGTAAATTTAGGCGGGGCTTTTTTATGTGCGATCCAGTATCCAAACCATGCGATAAATAGCCCAAACATATCACCTGCATTGTGAGCAGCATCTGCTATTAAGGCGACAGAGTTTGCTTGTATTCCATAAAAAATTTCAACAATAATAAATAAAAAATTGATGAGGATACTAAACAAGAATTTATCATTGATATGATGCGAGTGTACATGTGCCATCAGGACCATCCTAAGGTTTTATACGCAGCTACTGCTGTGACTTAATTAAAACTTGTTTCGTTACCGTGATCCAGATAAGTATAGGACTCAATATATACCCAAGATACTCCAAAATACCTGTTTCTAGCTACTCGAATTTAACCATCTGTAGCCTTCCTCACCTCGCAATAGTATCGACTATTCCTTGGTTCGGAAAACTTCATCTGGCTAAATCCGCTTTGCTATAAACTACGCATTTTGAAGCATCTTGGGTATATCTGGCTACCAGCTCATAGGTAGTTAAACAGTTTAGTCTGGCTCGCGCATTTTCAAGATAATGCTCCACTGTTCTTTGAGACAAACTTAATTCCATAGCGATTTTTTTAATACTAAAACCTCGGGACAGCAATTTTAAACATTGGCGTTCTCGCACTGTTAAGGGCACTTTAGTATCAAAATGATGCTGAATGAGTTTTTTTGTTAACTCAGACACATAAATCTGATTAGCTTGGCATAAGCGTGTATTGATGTGAATGAGTGTCGGATCACATTCAATATAATGACAGCGAATGGCCTGTATTTGATTATTTAGGATAATAGGAGACTTATGAGTCAGGAATATTTTAGGTACATTGTGTATAAATAACAATTTTAGGCTAAATAACGCTTGGCCATTGAGCGCTTTTCTATCCTCTTGCTCAATAGAGCATAATAATTCCTCAGTACTATAATGTTCGGAATGATATAAGTTTTCAGCCCAATACTGATCGTTGGTTTTAGTTAAATCTTGTAGTGTGCCTAGCCCATAGAACACTTTGGCGTACTCATTTGCGCTGAGATAAGCGCCACTAGTTGATTTATGTAGGATTAATCCCACCGAGTGGTTCATGTAGGGTATTTATCCCATATTGCTGTAACAACCATTGTCTATACAATACTATCATACTGCATGTAAAAATTTAATCAACTAAGTAAATAAGGTGTGATCATGAGTCAATCAACTTCTAAGGCGCCCTCCATTGTAGAATTTATTGCTGCCGCCAAACGTTTAGGGTTTGAGGATATTCAGGTCACTGAAATGAGTGACTCCACGAGATCTGCGCAAGAAGCTGCTAATGCGATTGGCTGTGAAATTAAGCGCATTGTGAAATCCATCGTGTTTAAATCAAAAGAGACCTCCGAGCCAATCTTAGTCTTAGCCAGTGGTGTTAATAGAATCGATGAAAAATTAATTGCCAAATCACTGGGTCAAAAACTGTCTAAAGCAAATGCGGAATTCGTAAAAAATGAAACCGGATTTACAATAGGAGGTATCCCACCTTTTGGGCATAAAAAGAAACTCATCACTTTCATTGATGAGTCACTGTGTGCCTATAGTCAATTATGGGCAGCAGCAGGGACGCCATTTGCAGTCTTTCCGTTAACGCCCGCGCATTTATTGCAGTATTCCGCAGGAAAGGTAATTTCGGTGTGTAGTGTCTAATAATAGAAATCTCAAAGTAGGTTAGACTTTCTTTACCCAGGTCGACATTTACAACCCACATCAAATTTTCCCATATGCCAAGGAAAAACTTCTGGATCGTTAACCAGTGCGTCATGCTGTATTTGAGTAAATAAGATTGGTTTTTGTGATCTATCTAAGCCCTTTTTAGGATATTCAGAGTATTCCGAAATGATGCGTGCAATATTGGGTTCGTTTGAATTTTTCGCTTCTTGGGTAACATCAATCCATCTTGGTTTTCTGAAGCAATCCAGCCCAAATTGAAATTTTTTCTGCGCCCCAAAAATAAGCAAAATTTGAATCATTTGAATCCACTGTTTTCTGCAATGAAAGGGGCTTTGATAACAACCTTGCTTTGCTTCATGAAGCGCAGTCATCAATAATGTGCTGGTTGAAAGATATTTGAGGGACACTTGATTAATATCCGCTCCCCAGCGTAACAAGCATATCACTAAATCATAATGTAGTTTTTGCGCCAGATGTGCAGAGACTGGGGGGGTATTACGAGAGTCTTTTTGATTGGGATCGGCGCCATGTTCAAGTAAGCAAGACAGCATTGCTTCAGGTAGCTCTAAATGAGAGATTGAGCGGTATGCGCGAGGAGAAAAGGCATAAGACCAGGTCTCTATGGGTGCTTTAGGATTAGCGCCTTCTTTGATGAGTGCTCTTAATTCTGCGAGCACTTTATCTGAAACTGTTGCGTGATGCTCGTATCCAGCACATAAAGCATGTAGCTTTTTGTCTAAAGCTGTTTGTTTTTCTCTTTTTAAGCGATTCTCTTCCATTTCAGCCATCGTGAATGTGAATGAAAATGGCCTTACTGCATTTGCCATTGTAGAGTCCTTTTTATCATGCAAAATCGCGACAGTATACAATGTTTAAAAACAAAGACCTAGGTGGACTAAGCTTATATTTTAAAGCTAAGTTGATAGGATTTTTTTCAACTTTTGATACAGGACTTTTGAGTGATGACGTGTATCGACAGGTATCTTTTTGATCACTCTCACCGTGTCTACTTCCTTCAGAGTGGCCTGAATTGCCTCACAGACAGCGAGAGAGGTTTTCATTTTAGTCTCAATAGCTAGGATTGTATCGCCATTAATCTCAACACAGGCTGCTTTTTCAACCTCGCGAAAAGACATTGCAGCAGCTTCTAAGCTAAATGGATAGAGTATTTTGCCATCTCTGATGATTTTTGCTGAACACCGGCCCAAAAGCCATAGCTGACCTTCTGTATCCACATAACCCGCGTCTCCGGTACGATGCCAAATCGTATCTCCCACTTGAAATTTCGTCTTACTCTCATCTCCAGTAAGGTAGGCCTTTTGGACATGATCACCCGTGACTACAATTTCACCACACGCGTTGGCACATAGTCTGTGCTCGTCAAACACTTTTTGTGTGAATGGACCGATAGCAACTCCCTCTTGATCGGGTAAAATAGCCAAAGCGATCTCAGAGACAGGTTTTCCTGTGAGTAATCCCTCTCCACATTGCATGGCTTTAAACATCGCATCATTCATGTGTCGTATGCTGATGTGTGCAATCGGCTCAGCCTCTGTAGAACCATACACAGCAACAACATCAGCACAGGGAAAACAGACAGAGAGTTGTTTCAAGAGATTTGGAAAAACAGGACCTCCACCAGTATAGATTTTTTGCAGGGTATCCAGTCTTTGCTGCTTAGATTGCAGGTAATCTGAGAGACTTTTGCAAAAAGCAGGCGCTGCCAGCAAACGGCTCACTCGATGCAGTTGTATTTGACTCACTGTTTTTTTGGCATCTGTATTCGTAATCTTTCTGCTGCCCATCTCTGAGATAACCGTTGT
>JAHFQF010000238.1 GCA_023266435.1 Legionellales bacterium
GCATTACCCCCACAAATACGTGCTTGTCAGCAACGTGTAGTCTCTGCCTCAGAGCAAAAGTTTTCTGGATTTGTGTTTAAAATCCAAGCCAATATGGATCCCAATCATCGTGACCGAGTGGCATTTTTACGGGTTTGCTCGGGACACTATACCAAAGGGATGAAGATTCATCAGGTGCGCTTGAAGCGTGATGTGACGATTTCAAATGCTTTAACGTTCATGGCAGGTGAGCGTAATCAAGCAGAAGAGGCCTGGCCAGGTGACATTTTGGGCTTACATAATCATGGCACGATTCAAATCGGTGACACATTCACTGAGGGTGAATTATTGAATTTTACGGGTGTACCGCATTTCGCGCCGGAGCTTTTTAAGGGTGTGCGGACCCAAGATCCGCTTAAGGCCAAACAACTTCAGAAGGGATTGTTGCAATTGTCCGAAGAGGGCGCTACACAGGTTTTTCGTCCTGTAGTGGGCAATCAAATTGTCTTAGGTGCAGTTGGACAATTACAGTTTGATGTGGTGGCGCATCGTTTAGAGCACGAGTACAAGGTGCTATGTGCGTATATGCCGATTCAAGTAGCCACTGTGCGCTGGGTTAGCAGTAAAAATCCTGACGAGCTAGCTAAGTTTAAAATCAAAGCAGAAGGACAGTTGGCGGAAGATACTCAAGGACGTTTGGTTTATATGGCGCCGTCTCGCGTCAACCTATCCTTGATGGAAGAACGCTGGCCAGACATTGAATTTCATACAACGTGTGAGATTGTTTCGTAATAATTTTTAAATATTGCGCAGAATATACATTAAGGATTGTGATTTCATGATTAAAGTAACGCTTCCTGATAATAGCATTCGAGAGTTCGATAGCCCCATTACGGTCTTAGAGCTGGCCAAAAATATTGGAACGGGATTATTTAAAGCGACCGTTGCCGGTGCCATTGATGGATGCTTGGTAGATGCTTGTGAGTTAATTACCAAAGACGCCAAGGTAGAGATTATCACCGGTCGTGATCCGAGAGGGCTAGAAATCGTGCGGCACTCTTTTGCGCATTTATTGGGTCAAGCTTTAAAGCAATTGTATCCAGGCACACAAATGGCGATTGGTCCTGTGATTGAAGATGGTTTTTACTATGATGTGCAATGTCCTAAGGTTTTAACGCCAGAAGATTTTCTGGATATTGAAAAGGCGATGCAAGCCTTGATTCAAAAAGACTATGATGTCATTAAGAAAATGACACCCGTTTCTGAAGCAAGAGCCATTTTTGAGGCGCGTCAGGAAGTCTATAAAGTAAAGCTCATTGATGACATGGGTGCCGATATCCAGTCTGTTGGTTTATATTATCATGAGGAATATGTGGACATGTGTCGTGGACCACATGTGCCAAATACCCGTGTGTTGCGTCATTTTAAATTAACCAAAATTTCAGGCGCTTATTGGCGTGGGGATGCTAACAATGAAATGTTGCAACGCGTTTATGGCACAGCCTGGAACACAGAAAAAGAACTCAAAGAATATATCACACGCATCGAAGAATCTGAGAAACGTGATCATCGTAAAATTGGTAAGCAATTAGATTGGTTCCATTTTCAAGAAGAGGCGCCAGGAATGATTTTCTGGCATGAAAAAGGCTGGATGATTAACCAATGTGTGGTCAAGTACATTCGCGAAAAAGTTAGAAAAGGTGGCTATAAAGAGGTAAATACACCTCAAGTAGTGGATAGAAAACTGTGGGATCAATCTGGACACTCTGACAAATATATCAGCAATATGTTTATTACACGTATTGAGGACAAAGAGTATGCTATTAAACCCATGAGCTGTCCTTGTCACGTACAGATTTTTAATCAAGGTAAAAAGAGCTATAGAGATTTGCCTTTACGTATGTCTGAATTTGGTTGCTGTCATCGTAATGAACCTTCGGGCAGTTTGCATGGTTTATTGCGGGTGCGATCGATGGTGCAAGATGATGGCCATATTTTTTGTACACAAGCTCAAATTCAACATGAAGTGGCTTTGTTTGCCAAACAAGTGGTTGAAACGTATGCAGATTTTGGTTTTGATACCAGTACGATTGAAGTGAAGATTGCAACGCGACCAGCACAACGTATTGGTGATGATGCAACGTGGGATAGAGCAGAGCAGGCATTAGAGGCTGCTGTTAAAGAAACTGGCATTGTCTATAAATTGCTACCAGGAGAAGGTGCTTTTTATGGTCCCAAAGTAGAGTTTCATTTACGCGATGCGCTCAATCGACAATGGCAATGTGGTACCATTCAGTTGGATTATATGATCCCTGCTCGCTTAGGAGCCGCTTATGTGACTGAATCGGGGCAGAGTGATGTTCCAGTGATGTTGCATCGAGCCATGCTGGGAAGTATTGAGCGTTTTGTCGGTATGTTAATTGAGCACTACGCAGGTATTATGCCTACCTGGTTATCACCCTACCAAGTGGCAGTCATGTCTATCACAGATAGACACCAGGACTATTGTCATGAACTTTTTACAGCGCTAGAAGATAATAACATTCGTGCGTATACCGATCTCAGAAATGAAAAGATTGGGTTTAAAATCCGCGAGTGCACTTTAGAGCGTGTGCCTTATATGCTGGTTATCGGAGACAAGGAGACTGAAAATAAGACGGTAACTATTAGAAATCGCGCAGGTAAAGATCTGGGTGAAATGTCTTTGGATGCCTTTATCAGTGCATTACAAAATGAAATCAAAACACGTTCAACAGAGCTAAGTCTTTAGTAAGTGTTGAAACGGTGCGTCATTGCGAGG
>JAHFQF010000077.1 GCA_023266435.1 Legionellales bacterium
TATTGGGTGATGACTGTACTCGCTACGCAATTGATTTTGCTGATGTATATCATGGTCTTTTTTGCGGGTATTAAATTACGTTTTTCCCACCCCACCCATACTCGCCCCTTTAAAGTACCGGGGGGCAAAGTAGGTATGTTATTCATCGCTGGATTGGGTATAGGAAGCGCTGTTTTTTGTATGCTTATGGGGCTACTACCACCAGAAGACATTCCGATTTCTGATCCCATTGTGTACACAAGTATGATCGTGATGGGCGTTGTACTCTTTGCTCTCCCACCCTTTATCTGGGGAAGAAATAAAATAACAGGTTAGTGCTGCCCACGACGTCGCTTAGCGCGATTATCGTCTGTATTATTAGACTGTGTTTTAACTGTGTCTACGGCTGTTTTGACTTGATGGTTTTTCATGTCTTTTTCAGCTTTTTCTAATGCCGCCATACGTGCTTCTACTTTTTTATTCATCGAGCGTCCACCCCCACTTGCACCAGTATGGGCGACTGGTGGAGGAGCAACATTCACAGTCAGGCGGTTATGACCTGCTCCATGACTAACTCGATAACTAAATCCTCGCATCAAAATCCACAATCGTATTACATAGTTAATGATTTGGTGCGATAGATGCAAAAGCACCCCAGCGAGTAGGCCAAAAAAATTCATTCCAACTAAAGCAACAAAGGACTCTAAAGACAGTCGGAAAAGCACAATTTCGCCTTCAGACAAAAAACCCCAAGTCTCTGTACGAAGCCATTGATACGCAATCGGAGTACCTACAAACCAAACCGTAGCGCCCCCATAAACAATCATGACTCGTTTAAAAAAGACGTGCCAAGCACAAAAGCGCTGAATAACATCGGTCGTCTGCCAAAGTAGCTGCAACCAATAAAAAGGCATGATACACAGGCCAAATAGCATGATAATTAAGCCATCAACCGTATTCATCGCATCTATCCTATGTGACTGACCTTGCTTCTTTTGGCTATCGGCAAATATCTCAAGATCTTAATTGAAATGTTTCTAAAACCGTGCATATGCTTGTGGGAGTTTTTATCATCAAAACCCCCACATGGGGAAGCAACATTCGCTGTTAATGTGCTACAGCCAATAGCATTTCATTAAAGCGCTTTACAAAAGTTGCCGGATCTTGCAGCTGACCACCTTCGGACAAAATTGCCTGATCCAACAAAATATGACTCCAATCAGAAAAGCGCTCTGCGTCTTTTTCTTGTTGTAAACGTTTAATCAACAAATGATTAGGATTTAACTCCAAAATCGGTTTGCTGTCCACAGTTTGTCCAGCTGCTTTTAGAATTCGTTCCATCTGCGCAGTCATATCATGCTCATCCGCAACGATACAGGCAGGAGAAGATTTTAAGCGTTGGGTTAAACGTACATCTTTTACTTTGTCTTTCAAAAGCGCTTTTACTTGCTGAATGACTTCTTCAAACTCTTTGTTTTGAGTTTCTTGAGCTTTTTTATCTTCTTCAGATAAAGGTTGACCCAAATCATCTTCACCAAATGCACCCTTGGCCACAGATTGGAAAGGTTTCCCTTCAAACTCAGTCAAATGTGCCATAAGCCATTCGTCTACTTTATCAGTGAGCAGCAATACTTCTATATTTTTCTCACGGAACACTTCCAAATGTGGGCTGTTTTTAGCAGCGATATAACTGTCTGCAGCCAAATAATAAATTTTCTTTTGGCCTTCTTTCATGCGTCCCACATACTCTGTTAAAGATACAGATTGTGTCTCGTTCCCTGCCTGTGTAGAAGCAAAGCGCAATAATTTTGCAATCCGTTCACGGTTTGCATAATCTTCGGCAGGACCTTCTTTCAATACCCGACCAAAATTATCCCAGAATTTTTGATATTTTTCTGATTCTTGTTCCGCAAGTTGTTCCAACATACCAAAAATACGTTTTACAGTACCATTGCGGATGGTATCAATCACTTTTGAACGCTGCAATAATTCACGCGATACGTTCAAAGGCAAATCACTGCTATCAATCACACCACGTACAAAACGCAGATAACTAGGCAATAGTTGCTCTGCATCTTCCATGATAAACACACGTTTAATATAGAGTTTTAGACCACGCGTACGATTTGGATCCCAGAGATCAAACGGCGCCATAGAGGGCACATATAACAAGCTCGTGTATTCTTGCGTACCTTCTACTTTATTATGTACCCAGGCTAATGGATCACTAAAATCATGCGAAATGTGCTTATAAAATTCTTGATACTCTTCATCCGTGATGTCATTTTTATTCAGCGTCCAGAGTGCTTTGGCTTGATTTACAACCTCTTCAGTTTGTGCAGTTTCAGCTGGTTTTTGATCAGCTGTTTGTTCATCCGCGGGCTCAACTGACGCCTCTTTTTGCATCACAATGGGAATATTGATGTGATTAGAATACGTTTGCACAATGTGGCGTAGGCGATAATCACTTAAAAACTCTGTTTCGCTGTCTTTCATGTGTAGAATGATTTCTGTACCACGACTTGCTTTATGCAGGGTTTCTACAGTGTACTGCCCTTTGCCGTCAGACTCCCACTGTACCCCATGCTCAGCACTTACCCCAGCGCGACGACTTTTGACCGTGACTTTATCTGCCACCATAAAGCAAGCATAAAAACCCACACCAAATTGGCCAATCAAATGCGTATCTCTGGCTTGATCGCCAGTTAATTGCTCAAAAAATGCTTTTGTTCCAGACTTGGCAATGGTGCCTAAATTTTGGATTGCTTCTTCAGCAGACATCCCGATGCCATTATCCCGGATCGTCAGGGTCTTATTGGCTTCATCAAATTCAAGCCAAATCTTCAACTCCCCTTCATTTTCATAATATTCGGGATGCTTTAGGGCCTCAAAACGTAGTTTGTCTGCGGCATCAGAAGCGTTTGAAATCAGCTCCCGCAGAAAGATCTCTTTGTTGGAGTACAAAGAATGGATCATAATATCCAATAATTTAGTGACTTCGGTTTCAAAACCACGCGTCTGTTTCTCTAAGACTGCTTCAGACATTTCTCTCTCCATTTAGTTTGTAAACTTAAAATAATATCGTATGAGGTATTATGGGGCTGTTTTTTAAGATTTCAAGCGAATTCATTACGACAAGCCAAAGCTTTAGCCAGCGTACCCCCATCCAAGTACTCTAACTCACCTCCCAAGGGCACCCCATGGGCAATACGCGTGACTTTAATGGTGTGCGAACACTTCTTAGCCATGTCTGCAATATAAAATGCAGTTGCTTCACCTTCCACTGTTGGGTTGGTCGCTAAAATAAGCTCTTGTATCTCCCCGGAAAGTAGCCGAGCATGCAGTAAATCGAGCCCAATGGACTGCGGCCCCATGCCTTCAATGGGCGACAGATGTCCCATGAGCACAAAATACAGACCGTGATAACTTTGCGCGGACTCTATTGCAATGACATCTGCTGGTGTTTCAACAACCAACAAAACAGACTGCTGGCGTTTTGAACTTTGACAGTAGTCACACAAAGGTTTTTCAGACAAAATCCGGCAACGCTCACAATGTTTAACTTCTTTCATGGCCTGCGCCAATAGTTTTGCTAATCGTTCTCCCCCTGCTCTGTCACGTTGTAACAGATAAAATGCCATGCGTTGAGCGGATTTAGGCCCTACACCTGGTAAGCATCTTAAGGATTCAATCAATGCTGAAACAAGTGGCGTAAAGGCCATTAACGCCCTCCTAGAAATTGGTTGATATCAAACGGTAAGTTTAAATTTTTGGTGCTTTCTGCGCGATCGGCCTGAGCTTTTTTGGCTGCTTTTTCAAGTGCTTGATTGGCGGCCGCACAAACCAATTGCCCAATAATTTCGGCAGGTTGAGACAATAAGGCAGGCGCAATCGTCACTTTGGTTAATTTACCCAGTAAAGTCGCCTCTACCATCACGTCCTCTGCACCCGCAATGCCAATCTCTGTTTGTTTTTGGTGTTTTTCATCTAAGACTTGTCGTTGCTGTTGTAAATCCTGCTGCATTTTTTGTGCTTGTTGCATCAAGTTACTTAAGTCAAAATTTTTGAAGTCCATAGACATCCCCTCTGTGATCATTGTTCTTAAAAAAATTACTGATTAGACAAAGGCTCAATTTTTACAACTTGCGCTGAAAGGCTATCTAACATGGCTTGTACTGTGGGATCAGCTTCCACACTCTCGGTGGCTGCTTTTTGTTTAGACTCCTTGGCTTGCTGTTGCAAAACAGTGGGTGTTGGCGTGGTAACAGTGCCCACTTGAATTTTCAGTGTGATTTTTTTACCCAATAACTTTTCTAATGCTTCTAAAATCGCCTGCTCTCGATCTTTCTGATAAAACACTTGTTTACTTTCATCTAAACACAGACATAAGGCATTGCCTTGGAAGGATTGCAAAACACAGTTTTCAACTAATAACTTCGCCATGCCACCTAAAGACAATCGTGCTACCGTTGCAGGCCAGTCTAATGCAGCAGTTGGCGACATAGTCAGTACAGGCACACACGGCACAGCAGGTGGTGTTGACACGGGTGTGCGCCCTGGGGTCACTGACGGCTTACTCTTGAAATCAGGTGGCGATCCCTCGCTACGCACAGCATGCCCTGCTGTTTGCAGCGCGCGCTCTGGCATTTGTGTCGTTGTGGCACTCTGCTCAGTCCAAGCTTGAGGCTGAAATGCAATCATACGTAACAACGCCATTTCTAAACCCTGCTTTGGGGTAACTGCATAAGCGAAATCACGGCGTGCCATTAGCCCTAACTGATAGTACAATTGCACAGCGCTCTGCGTAGTCTGCGCTACGAGTGGCTGCCAAAACTCTTGCTCTGCTGTCAGTGATATTTTACCATTTAACGCTAAAACTAGGCTCATTTGGTGCAAACCCTGTAGCACTTGCGCCAACACTGTCGCTGCATCAAACCCTTGTCTTAACGCCTCCTCAACCACGGTCAAAGCCGACACTGCGTCTTCTTTCAACATGGCTGTAATCAAATCAAACGCATACTGCTCTGGACACCAGCCTAAATGCGCCGCAACCAAATCTTGGGTCAGACTACTCTCAGAGCATGACAACATGGGCTCCAGTAAGCTCAATGCATCTCGCAAGCTTCCATTGGCCGCTTTGGCAACCAAAGTCAGTGCTGCTGCTTCAAATTGAATCTTTTCTTGTTGTAAAATATGCCCGAGTTGTTGACTAATTAGCGACTCAGAAATGGTCTGTAAAGGAAAGTGCAAGCAACGTGACAGAATTGTTTTAGGTAACTTTTCGGGATCGGTCGTCGCTAAAATAAAGACCACATGACTAGGCGGCTCTTCCAATGTTTTTAACAAAGCATTAAAGCTGTGGTTAGAAAACATGTGAATTTCATCGATCAGATAAATCTTATATCGCCCTACAGTAGGGAGATAAGGAACTTGTGCGAGTAGATCTCGCGTGTCCTCTACTTTTGTTTTACTGGCCGCATCAACTTCAATTAAATCAGCAAAACTTCCCTGAATAATGGATTGGCAGGCCGCGCATTGGCCACAGGGGGTTGGGGTAATGCCTTGTTCACAATTTAAAGCCATCGCCAATAAACGGCCAACGGTGGTCTTACCAACGCCTCGCGTTCCGGTGAACAAATAAGCATGATGAATTTGTTGCTTGCTTAAAGCCTGGGTGAGCGCCTTGATTAAAGTTGGCTGTCCAACGAGTTCTGAGAACTGACGCGGGCGCCACTTTCTTGCCAGAGCCTGGTGAGTCAAGCCGAAAATCCTTATCATCTAAGGTAAGCGTTGATAGTCGTCACACATGATTTTTGTATGCTTTGACTAGAGCCTATCTTTAAAAACCGCGTTTTGACAGAGTACTCAAACGGTTATTATAAAGGCGGCAGTCCAATTAGCCGCACTCCGGCACCTACATCCACCGCTACCGCTGCTCCCTTCCGGGCCTGACGGGGTTTACGGCTTAGCATTGCGAAGGGACCAATTAGACCACCATAACGAAGGCAAAGTATACCAAGTTTTACGCCATTACGAAACACTCTATTTTGAGTTATGCTACAATGCCATGCAGACCATTGTGAGACATAGCCATGCCTAATTCAATTGCCATTTTAATCCCAGCATATCAACCCAGCGACACATTGATTAGCCTAGTAGACGAATTACTCTCGCAAGCAGATTACCCTATTGTCATCATTAATGATGGCTCTGATCCCAGCTGTCAGTCTATTTTTCAGGCGTTACAACAGCGGCCTCGGGTGCAGGTGATTGCGCATGCAGTGAATCTAGGTAAAGGCCAGGCACTCAAAACTGGCTTTAATCATTGTCTAACCCATTTTACAGAGCACTTTGCAGGGGTTGTTACTGCCGATGCGGATGGCCAGCACTTGGCGTCAGATATTATTAATTTGGCTAAACAACTATCATTGAGCCCCCAGACACTATGGATAGGTTCACGGGCTTTTGATCACAATGTTCCCTGGAAAAGCCAATTAGGGAATACCATGACCCGCCATGTTTTTAGACTACTCATTGGTAAGATGGTTTATGATACACAATCAGGATTACGTGGCATCCCTGCGAGTTTTATGCGTCAATTACTCAAGGTTCCTGCCACAGGGTATGAATTTGAGCTAGACATGTTAGTCAGCGCTGCGCAAAATAAACTGTCGATACAAGAGCATCGCATTCAAACTGTCTATATCGCTAATAATCAAAGTAGCCACTTTCATCCTTTATTGGATTCACTGAGAGTGTATTTTGTGTTTGTACGCTTTTGTGCGCTTTCTTTATTAACTGCTTTATTAGACTTTATTGTGTTCACTATTGCCTTTTTTATCTCCCCCAGTATTTTAAATAGTATGATTATTGCACGCCTTGTGGCGGGCTCTTTTAATTTTCTATGCGGGAAATGGTACATTTTTCAATCCAAGCAACGGATACTCCCTGAAGCCGTAAAGTTTTCTTTCTTGGTCATTGGTTTAGGCTTTATTGCCTACTCTTTGATTGATGGGTTGGTAAGCCTAGGGATGAATGTTTTCTTCAGCAAGCTCTTAGTTGAAACTGCGCTATTTTTATTGAGTTTCTCAGCACAGCGAATTTTTATTTTTAAAGACACTGCTGCTACGCTAAAAACAACGGACTGCTAAGAGGGATTACGGGGAATAAGAACCTGGAGCTCCGAACTTTCTTTCGAGAAAACCAGTGCGATCCTCGTATTCCAAAAGATATTCAGGTGCTGCAAAATAAAGATTTTCTATTCTAGGATTTGCTAAATTATATATAGGTGCCCGAAACAGAGCATATACCGGACTGTTACTTTTACCCGGTTGCTTTAAAGTGTAATATCCAAATCCAGAGATAATGCCCTCATCCTGATCATAGTCCTCCATAAAGAAAAAATGGCACTGGTATGTATCAGAAAAAGCGTCTGGAGCGAAATACTCTTCCACGCAAATATCTGCTTTTTGCTGAATGCATATATCGATACTACCAGGGGCTAACCCCCCTCGCACGAGCTTTAACTCAGACTGCACCACTTTTTGAAAAATTTCCAGACAGCCCGAATGAGATCCGGCAGCAATTTTGGCGACCTCAATCTTACCTGCCTCTTCATAGGTTGCACCATTCGGATAATTTTCATAGCCAGCCTCATAGAGTAAGTCACCCACTCCATCGCCATCTAAATCCAATAATCCATGCCTGACTCTGTTTTTTTGAATCACCTTCATGAACATCGCGTTTTCTAATCCTGAGCGAAAAGTATCGTAAATGGATTTTTGTTTTTTCAACATAGCCTCTTGCTGTAAATCGGCAAATTTAGGCATAGCGATGGCAGTTAAGATGCCGATCAGAACAATGACCGTGATGAGCTCTATCAATGTAAAGGCATTGAGATCATTCTGCATGCCGCGCTACTTCTTCAGCATTTAAAATAAAATGCGTTGGGTTCACGCGATAAATCCGATAGCCATGTAAATTCGGTTTGCTATTGTATAAAGACAGCGCATCTGGATAACGTTGATACAGTATTTCTACAAGATGATTCATTGGCTCACCTTGTAGCATCTCTCCACTGGTGATCACATAGTCCGGTCGATAATCACGCAAATCAGCGAGTAAATCCGCCTCTGTATAAGCAGCTGGATTCCTTGGATAGCGCGGCCAAACTGTCTGTGTATGCGTATAAAAAAGACCTCGAATATAATTAGAGGACAACAAAACAGTGATCTCAGGATTATCATAAATGGTTTCAAATACCTTTTCTGAGTCTTTACCAAAAAATTTGGCTAAAGCGACTCTGCCGCCAGGGTAGGTAGGCAGATCGAAGCGGTGTACGGGAGATTTTTGATACACCCACACTGCACCACTCACATGTATAACCAGTAAAAAGAGAACAGCGTGTGGCCAACGCCACGTGCGCTTTGCTCGATAGCGTGCTAACCATGTCTGCAGCCCTGGATAATCTGCAGCGACAATTATGACACTCAATACAGCGATGATCTGTAACCCCAAGCGCAAATGGTAGGCCCCAAACAAGAACCATAGTAGCGTGCTAGGAAGTACAAAAAGAAACAATAAGCCTTGTAACATACGATTTGTACGGCTGGCATATAGCCCCCAAACAAATAACAGAGTGAACTGTGGTAATAAAATGAAATACTGGTGGCTTGCGTATCCGAGTTGTTGCCACCAGGTGCGATCTGCCATGGAAGCACCTATGACACCGCCATTGTGTGTGAATTGACTGCCCTCTCCCAAGATCCACCAGATGCTACCTACACAAGAAAGCATTGCTAATAACATATAAGGGCGCCAACGTTCCTCCGCATTACGCAACAATAAGACTAAGCAAGGCAGTGAAAACAATCCCCAAATTAAAGCTGCTTGCTTACTCCAACTGGCTAACATGGCCAAGCAAACCGCCATAAGTAGGCTATATTGTTTTGTGCTAATTTTTGATTGTGTGTGAGCAAACCAGACTAAAGACACAGAGCCTACTAAACTCGCATTCATTAAGGGCTCTGCATATCCATAATCAAAATATTTTTGCCAATCCAATACGAAGACACACCAAATACAGACAATGAAATAACCCCATAGTCGTTTTGGCTCTAATGTTTTACTACAGAAAGCGATGGCATTCAGCATACAGAACGGCAGGATAATGAGTGTAGCTTTGACAGGCAGCTGGTATTCAACGTCATTGAGCAGTTGATAACAATAGGCGATCAATTTAGAAAATGCTTGCGGATAGGGAGCGCCAGTATGCTCAAAGGAAATGGGTAGCTGATAAAACCATTGCAATGCCCAATAGTGCCAACTGTAGATCTCATCATCAGTATCAAATGCTTTAGTCCCGATTTTTATCACATAGGGTAAAACAATACAGAAATTGATAAACAGTGCCCTGAAATGTCCTTGTTTCCAATGCTCCCAAGTTGCATCATGGCAATAACGCGCTACCCGGTATAAAGCAAGCACATACAGCATCACGGTGAGGCTCAAGACAGGAAGTGCTTGAAACTGGCCCCAATGGCTGAGCGCGTCCACACTCAAAGTCACCCAAAAAACACTGAGAAGCGGAATCAACGTGGCCGTTTGAGGATAGCGAAGTAAACGAGGCGCAACTGCAAGTGCAGGCGCAATATACACACCTAGAAAAAGTGCGCCCATAATGAATAAATAAGTCATTGGATTACTTTCTAGTTGTTTGGCAAGCAGCACGCATCATTTTGATGCATTGTGCTCCTTTCTTTTTGCACACAGACAAGCCACTGCGAATAGAAAAGACAGCATACATACTATAACGCACCCAAACAGACGTGCTCTTACGATAATGCTTTTGATAATATCGAATACAGCTCAAAATTTCCGGAAAAAGCGCTTTTTTAGCCAAAGGCTTAACAGGCAATACATACACATCTGAGAAACAATACACTTGTCCACCATGGCAGTGTGTTTTCAGCGCCAAATCACTGGCTGCGAACGCTGGGGTCAGTTGTGCATCTAGACCACCAATTGCCCAATAATCTGAGCGCTTAAGTAATAACACATACGGCTCTAATGCAGGCACC
>JAHFQF010000078.1:0-4315 GCA_023266435.1 Legionellales bacterium
AGCGTTTAGACATGGCGACAAACAAAGGCTCTGAAGAGATATCTGGTTTGAGCACTGTAAAATTCTGTGCCTTTTCTGGATCCTGTAAGAGGTATTCAATCAAAGATTTAGAGCCCACAAAATAATCCGCATGCTCCGTTTGTAAAACTTTAAAAATAGCAGGCAATGTTGGCTTGGGTTCGACAAACAAGTATTTGTTTGCAAATTGCTCAAATTGAAATCCCAGATCGTTGTTTAACAAACTCAGACCTGTTTTGCCCATCAAATCATTCCATTCCTTCATTTCAAATAAATGTTTGTTAGGAACTAAGACAGCAACCGCATCGTTATAATAAGCAGGCTCAATAAATTGTAAATAGCTGTTTTTATCTGGGTTATTATAAGAAGCGACTAAAATATCAATGCTACCTTCTCGTAGCAGTTTCTCTAAAATCACTGGTTTGTCTACAGAGCGAATCTCTACCGGTAAGTCCAAGCCTTGAAAGATGTCACTGACAAGCTCTATCCCCAGACCATTCAGATCATCACCCTGCCTCACAGAAAAAGGAGGCCAATTAGGCTGACCACTGATCACCACTTTTTCGCAGACCTCTCCCGCCCACAATGCAGTCGATAAACCCATTAAAGAGAAAAAAGTGACTAATCGCTTCATGAAATGCTCCTTTAAGTACTGTACTCAGGATAGCAAAATTTCCTAGGATATACACCTGAGGGCCAATTTGATTCATTTTCCTTAAATTTCTAACTATTAGGCTTGACGCTGGACTTTTTAGACCCTATAATATGTTATACAAGCAACTATATTCTGGAGCATATTGATGAGCGGTCCGCAAAGCCCTTTTGACGATTCACAAGCATTTCAACGCGCACTTAACGCAGAACGAATTGAAAGCTTAGAGGAAGAGAACCGAGCAAAAAGAGCCGAAGCTCGAGAAACCAGACAAGCCGAGCGGCGTGCAGAACGCAATAAAAAGCTATTATCTAGACTTGAGATCTTTCTAACCATTATTACAGTGGGGCTCTACCCGCTTTGTAAAGTAGCTGCGCGTATCGGGGCTTCAGTCGGGCTTTCAGCTGGACGTTGGTGTAAAAATAAATGGAACGCATTCCGTCAAAAATCAGAACCGCATAGCACGAGCGCTACTATAAGCACCCATGGTACTGGTAGTACTGAACAACAGCCAGTTATATTAAACCCCAGCTCACCTGCTATTGTTCATCAGCACGAAGCTGCTGCTAGCAAGGCTCCAGAAGTAAAAAGATCATGGAAAGATATATTGCCTTGGAATCGAGCTAAGAAGAGGGTCTAACTGGTAAGACTTGGTCGGGACGAGAGGATTTGAACCTCCGACCACATACACCCCATGCATGTGCGCTACCAGGCTGCGCTACGCCCCGAAAACCTTCGCCACTTTAGCAAGTTCGGGTGAAAAAATCAAATCTCGTCCTGCATGATGCCTGACAAACTGTATTGTTTTATCAATGGCCTCCTCCAACGAGATACTCACCGTTAAACCAAGTTTCTCTTGAGCACGTGCAATGGATGGCACATAGCGCGTAGAGACTCCAGATTGCAAGGTTGATGTCACCTTCAAACCTCTGTTATTTGTCCGTCTATCAATGAGTGCTGCCAATTCTAATACAGAGATGGCTTGATCAGAGCCCACATTGATTGGTTGTGCAACTGGTCCTGCTAACAAGATAGTCCATAACCAAACACACAAGTCAGCCACATACAAATAACTTCGTACAGCACTGCCATCACCAGTTAAAGCCATGCGCTCATGGCGAAGCGCATTTAGAATAAAGTTACCGATTGCAAAATGTTGATCCATGGGCAAATAAGGCCCCACAAAGGCAAAACAACGGGCAATTTTTATAGGCATTTGGTAAGTATGATGATAAAGCTGACAGAGTAATTCTGCTGCACGTTTACCTTCCCCATAGGTAGAGCTCACTGAGTCTAATGCTGGCGCCCCCCCAGAAAAATGTTCCTCAAGGTGACTGAGCGTATCTGGTTGTCGCCCATAAACAGCTCCTGAGCTCAGATATAACAATCCTTTCAATGCCTGTGCTTTACACTGCTCTAATAAATGGTGAGTACCTGGCACAATGGTTTGAAACATAGATAACGGTTGCAATTGATTGAATGCAGCGCTGGCCTGAGTTGCACCATGAATCACATAGTCAAACGGACCCTTTTCTAATTTAAAAGACGCAATGTCTCCTTGTAACCAATCCAGATCTTGATAGTGTAATAAATAGCCGTGTTGCTTGAGGAAATCATTAGGATTACGGCTCAGAACAACTAAAGTTGCATTCAATGACAGCGCTTGATTAATGAAATGAAAACTATCTAATAACCATTTTCCAAAAAAACCAGTTCCGCCTGTCATCAAAAACCGGCACCCTTTTGCAGAGTGCCAATGTGTTTGAGTTTTTTTAAAAATATGCTCTAAATCATTCAGACAATATTGATATAGAGGACTTTCAATCATGAAGTAACACCAGCAAGCACATGATCATTCACAAAAGCCTGCACGGTTTGATGCACATGCGCTAGCATATCTGGCGTTAATCCTTGATGACAGGCAAGTAATACTCCGCCTCTCATGACGGCATCCGCTTGCGGATAACCACCAGGTGCTTTTTTACATACAATGTCTTTAAAACCAGGTTGTCTTAAAATATTTCCTGTAAAGACTACACGAGTTTGGATATTTTGTTTTTCTAAAAAGATCTGAAATTGTTTACGTGAAAAAGTCGCTTCTGGGCGAATACGCACAGGGAAAGCGAGCCAACCTGTTTTTACATCACTGCGCTGTACAGGCAATTCAAAGCAATCTGCATATTGATCGAAAAAGTCCCACTGCTGATAAAAATTGGCCATTCTGGCTTGGATATTGTGCTCTAATTTTTTCAACTGCTCTAAACCAAACGCAGCCCCAATCTCGGAAGGCTCAAAATTATACCCAATGCGATCAAAAACAAATTTGGCATCGTAATCAATGCCTTCTAGATTGACATTAAATCGATTTTCAATGGCTTCACTGTCGTTGTATACCGACGAACGTCTGCCCCAGGAACGTAATAACAATGCCTCATGCTTCATGGCATCGTCATTTAAGCATAACATACCACCGTTACCCGCAGCATTGATCACATGGGATCCATAAAAGCTGGTAATAGAAATATCTGCATATTGGCCTGTGGGCACTCCATCTATCGTAGCACCTAAAGTATCGGCAGAATCCTCTATGACTTTTAGATTGTATTTTTTAGCCAATCCCGCTATTGCAGGCCAATCTGGCACGTTACCAATCAAATTAGGCACACAAATGGCACTGGTCTTCTCTGTGATCATGGCTTCGATTTGAGCGACATCAATACAGTAAGTCTGAGCTGCAACATCAACAAAGGCAGGCACTAACCCATTTTTTACTAAAGCAGCTACCGTGGTTGAAAAAGTCAGTACAGGGGTAATGACTTCACTTCCCTTAGGAAGATTTAAAATTTCTACTGCCAATAACAGCGCGCTGGAACCAGAATTTACCATCACGCCATGCTGCTTATTAAACAATTGCGCCACTTTATGCTCAAATGTACGCACATGATGCCCCATTTGTGTTGATTGCTGCATCGCATGGACAACAGCGTCAATTTCTGTTTGGCTATGTACTGAGAGTCCATAAGGTACTCGTAGAGATGTCATGATGTAATCCTCGCTCTAAATAATCTTGTAAATGCTGTGTGGTAATCACGTCCATGCTTTTACCTTGCAAGCAAGCTTGATACCACTCAACGGTTAATGCCAGCATGGCATCTAATCCATAATGTGGTTGCCAACCCAATTGTTGTCGGGCCAGCGTGCTATCTAGCGCCAATAACTGAGCCTCTGCCAACGTGAGATCTGAAACTACTTTAATCCATTGGGCTGCAACAGGCGCATGAAACCAATGATTAATAAATTGTTGTGAAATGTCCCCTACCGTGCGATGCGCATACGCATCGGGCCCAAAATTCCAAGCACTGGAATATTTTTTAGGGTCTTGATACAGCTTTTCTGCCAAAAGCAAATAACCAAATACTGGGTCAAGCACATGTTGCCAAGGTCGGGTTGCTTGAGGATGGCGCAAAACCACTTGGGTTTTATTTTGTACCGCACGCACCAAGTCAGGAATCAACCTATCTGTCGACCAATCCCCCCCCCCAATCACATTGCCCGCACGCGCTGTTGCAACTCCAACGCCAGCGCGTTGGGAGAAAAATGATTTCCAATAGGATTGGGTTAAAATCTCCGTACACGCCTTGCTGC